>JAYNLI010000140.1:0-1506 GCA_038111655.1 Bordetella sp. | reverse complement strand
TCCTGTTCGTGGTCATGATGATTGATCTCGACCTCGATCGACTTCGTCAGGGGTTCTGGTCGAACCTTAAGGTGGCCTTACCCGTTGGCCTTCTGATTATTTTTGAAATGACGGCGGTTTTGCTGCGCAGTTTCAAGATGCCCCAGAAGGCCGCACCCGAAATGCACGAAGGGCTTAGTAACACCGAGGCTCTTGGACAGGTGTTGTACACCGATTACTTCATTGCCTTTCAAATTGCAGCGGTCTTGTTGCTTTTGGCTATGGTGGCTGCCATTGCGCTTACGCTGCGTAAACGCAAAGATGTTAAGGGGCAAGACCCTGGTAAACAGGTTCGCGTAAGCGCAGCCGAGCGCCTGCATTACGCCCAGTTTAGGCCAGGTGCCAGTCTGCCTTCGGTGGTCGACCCGGCATCCTCGCCGAGCCTTCCAACTGCAAGTGGCACTTCTTCGTCTTCACAGGGTAAGTCATGATCACGCTTGCGCACTACCTGATTCTTGGGGCCATTTTGTTTGCCATTAGCGTGGTCGGCATTTTCTTGAACCGAAAGAACCTTATTGTTTTGCTTATGGCCATTGAACTCATGCTGCTTGCGGTCAATATTAATTTCATTGCTTTCTCGCATTTTCTTGGTGATCTCGCAGGTCAGGTCTTCGTGTTCTTCATCCTTACCGTTGCCGCAGCCGAGTCCGCCATTGGCCTTGCCATTCTTGTTGTGCTGTTCCGAAGCCTTGAGACCGTGGAAGTTGAACGGCTTGATCAGTTAAAGGGTTAGTTTTTTGAAAACGGTTTATCTGCTTATCGTTCTTCTGCCGCTGTTCGGAGCCATTGCGGCAGGCTTCTTTGGGCGTCGCCTTGGTCGTGTCAACAGCCATCGGGTGGCGATTGCCGGTGTGGGCTTGTCTTGTGTCTTGTCTTTGGTGGTTCTTATTGATGCCCTGTCGGGTACGGTTTTTAACGAAACCCTTTACACCTGGGCAACTATTGGTGGTTTGCGGCTTGAGGTAGGTTTCCTTGTTGATACCCTAACAGCCACCGTGATGGTGGTGGTTACCAGCGTGTCATTGGCCGTGCACGTTTACACCATTGGTTATATGGAAGAAGACGAGGGCTATCAGCGCTTCTTTAGTTATATCTCGTTATTCACCTTCAGCATGCTTATGCTGGTCATGAGCAATAACTTCTTGCAACTCTTCTTTGGCTGGGAGGCTGTGGGCCTGGTTTCTTACCTGCTCATTGGGTTTTGGTACAAGAAGCCCACGGCTATTCATGCCAACCTTAAAGCATTCCTTGTGAACCGGGTCGGAGACTTCGGCTTCCTTTTGGGTATTGGGCTCCTACTAGCTTATTCAGGCAGCCTGAATTATGCCGATGTCTTTGCCCAGTCCAATACTCTCGCGGGCCAGACCTTCGAGATTCTTCCCGGCACGCAGGTGTCTCTGCTCACGGTTACCTGCATCTGCCTTTTCATTGGTGCCATGGGCAAGTCGGCTCAGTTTCCTTTGCATG
>JAYNLI010000139.1:0-1509 GCA_038111655.1 Bordetella sp. | reverse complement strand
AGCCTGCCTGAAGTTCTGGAACCCACTGTTGAACAAAGACCTGCTGCGGATCTTGATCGAGCGCCTGCTTAACCGGGTTATAGATGCGAATGGTATTAATACCCGTTGTACCACTTTGCATTTGTATCTGAGGCCAGTGAATACCAGGCTCGTAATCAACAAAATACCGAGCCAGGTGCCTACCCGTCTCACGCCAGTGAAGCCATAAATGCTGACTTGCAAAGGAAATAAGCATGGCCCGCATTCGAAAGTTAATCCAGCCGTGATGTTTTAAATAGCGCATGCAGGCATCAACCAGCGGCAGTCCCGTTAGACCCTCCGCCCAGGCCTTAAAAAGCCTTTGCTGGTCATGGTCCAAATTACCCTCGTTGCGCAGTCCCCGCGTGAAGGAGTGCAGGCACCGAAATTCAATTTCGGGCTCCGACTCAAGCTTCTGAATAAAGTGACACCGCCAGTGCAACCGACTCTCGAAACTGCGTAGGCTCAAGAGCATGGGGGAGCGATTAGGATTCTGCCCATCATGGCGCCAGTTTTTCGACGCCGACCAAGCCGCCTGAACGACCTCTCGTATTGAAAGCACACCCCAAGTCAAATAAGGCGAAATTCTTGAGCATGATGTCTCTGCAGTCAGGGGGCTGCTCATCTGTGAGCGGTAATGAAGACCGCGGCCCGCGAGAAACTCGCCTAAATATCTCAGGCCTGCACGACGCCCGCCTTGTAAGCGACCAGCGCAATCGTCTTGCTGAGCGAAAGTGTTCCACGGCAATAGCTCATCCTGCTGAAAGCAATCCGGTAAACCTTGTAAGGCACCAATACAGGAGCGGGGTAGTGGCTTGAAATGCGGCACCGACAGGCAGGCTATCTGCATGCGCTCGGCCCAGATCTTCTGCCATGCATCCCGACTCTTCAGACGTCTTACGACATTGTTCTGAGGCTGCTCAAGCCAAGGCGTCTGGGTGGCTCGGCACCAGGCTCGAACCCGACGGTCGCGGGCATAGCTCTCCCAGTTGCCCGTCTCCTCGTGACTATGAAGACAAAAGGGTCCCAAAATCTGACGAAGCTGCTGAAGTAAATCGGGCATTTCCCCAAATGCAAGCAGTAGTCGCAGGCCAGCCTTTTGACACTCCAAGCGAAACTCGGCCAAACAATCTTTGTAGAAGGCCGCATGCCGCCCACTGCTGTCGTGATGGTTCCAAAGGGAAGGCTCGTAAACCACCAAACCTAGTACAGGCCCCCGCGCCGCAGCCCCGTGCAAGGCAGGATGGTCTTCCAGACGAAGATCTCTTTTAAACCAGACCAGCTGCAAGTCTTGGTTCGAATCGGGAAGGGACGTATCAGGTTTTTCCACAGTTGTTCATGCTACTGTGAAATATAGACAAGCATCCCTAGCCTCTCGCTAGGCATAGGATCGGCAAATGACGGATTCCACAGTGAGCAAAGCTGAAAAAAGCACCGATTTACTTACGGTTTTATACGACGGCGACTGCCCTTTGTGTCGACGTGAGATTG
>JAYNLI010000138.1:0-1523 GCA_038111655.1 Bordetella sp. | reverse complement strand
AACCCGATGTGCGCAAATGCCTGCCCACCATGACGTTTTCAATGACCGACATACGCGCAAAAAGGCGAATGTTTTGGAAGGTCCGCGCTATGCCAGCCTGAACCACTCGGTGGACATCCTTAGGACTGTAGGGCACACCAGCCAAATAAAACTCGCCGCTGTCGGCCGTATAAAGACCGGTCACCACATTGAAAAACGTGGTCTTGCCAGCGCCGTTGGGGCCGATAAGGCCATATATTTGTCCTGGAGACACCTCAATTGACACGTCGTCGAGCGCCGTGACTCCACCAAAACGCTTAGACACGCCAGTGGCCTCTAGCAAAGGCATGTCTTGCCCATCACGCATGCCGGCGCCCCATCAGCCCGTTGGGACGAAACAACATGATCAACACCATGGCCAGACCAAACAAAAGCATCCGAAGTGCCTCCGGCGCAATCAGCTCAACACCAAAAATTCCCTCCTGAATGGGCTTGGCAACCAGTCGTAATACCTCCGGGATCGAGTAAAGCAGGATGGCACCGAGAATCACGCCCCACACATTGCCCATGCCACCTAGAACCACCATGGCAACAATGACTACGCTCTCCATCAAGATAAAGCTCTCGGGCGAGACAAAACCCTGAAAGGCAGCGAACATGGCGCCCGAGACACCACCAAAACTGGCGCCCATTGCGAAAGCCAGCAGTTTGACATTTCTCACGTTGATGCCCATGGCCTTGGCTGCGGTTTCGTCCTCTCGGATCGCCATCCAAGCCCGACCAACTCTTGAGTCTTGTAGGCGCACGCTAACCACAATCACCACTACTGCGAGAAATACAAACAGGTAGTAGTACAACTGCACCGAAGGCACGGACAAGCCACCGACTTGCAATGTCTCACCCAAATCCACTCCCAACACCTTGATTGAATCAATTTTGGCAATCCCCTGCGGGCCGTTGGTGAGGTTGATTGGAGCGTTCAAATTATTGAGAAATATTCGAATAATCTCGCCAAAACCCAGGGTGACGATAGCCAAGTAGTCACCGCGCAAGCCGAGAACTGGTATGCCGAGCAAGACGCCAAATAGGGCAGCCAGCAATGCAGAAAGTGGCACCACCAACCAAATGGAACTGTGCAACCCATCCGGAAAGGTTTGCCGAATCCACTCAAACTGATCAAAGAGATGCGGCGAAGCCAACAACGCGTACATGTACGCCCCCACGGCGTAAAACGCGACGTATCCCAAGTCAAGCAGACCCGCGTAACCCACCACAATGTTCAGCCCAAGCGCCAGCATGATGTAAAGGCTTGCAAAGGCCAAAATTCGAATCCACGAGTTGCCAAAATAGCCCGCAACAAAGGGCAACAGTAACAACGCCAACCCCACCAACAGGGCTGCCCACGTGGCGTTTTTCCCGGTCAAAGAAACAGTCATGTGGCCACCACCATTACGCGCGATCCGCAACCCGCTCGCCCAGCAGCCCGGAAGGCCGAACCAGTAACACCAAAATCAGCACAGCGAACGCGAAAATGTCTTGGTAAT
>JAYNLI010000137.1:0-1528 GCA_038111655.1 Bordetella sp. | reverse complement strand
CATTCCTCGGCCCTGAAAGGTTCAATGCGAAATGCAGCGGAAGCATGTTTTGACCGGCATTCTTTTTCTCGTAGTCTCATTCCCGATCTGGGGGGTTTTTGGGTTCTCATATATAAAAGCCTTAACGAATTACTCAGAACGCAAACTTCAAGGAGCCAAACACGCAGGCTCCTCTTGTTCGCCAGCTGTTCAGGCGCGGCTAAGGCACGGCAAGTGTAAGGCCCTTCCGCAGTATAAAGACTATTACGTAACTGAGCCTGGAAGGGCATGTCCGCCGGGAACCGTGGAGGACTTTTCCAATCGCCAATGCGAAATCACCAATGCCTATCTGGTGTCGGTCTACGACAGAGCTACGAGCGGTGATGTCTCTGCACAGCGTACATTGGCTAAACATTATTTGAAGGAAGAAGACAGTCAAAAGGCACTGCGCTGGTATGCGCAAGCGGCTCTTCAACGCGATTTGGAGTCAATTTGGACCCTCGGCATGATGGTTTTATGGGGTACCGGCGGCGTTGAAGTGAACCGGGAACGTGGCTTTGAATTGATTGCCAAGGCTGCAGAGCATGATTTCGCACCTGCAATGTTGACCCTCGGCGTAATACTTTTTGAAGGAAGCCACGGCGTTGAGATGAACCGGGAACGTGGCTTTGGGTTGATTACCAAAGCGGCAGAGAAAGATTACCCGGCTGCTCAGTTTTGGCTGGGTATTAGTTATCTCGATGAGGAGTTTCTCGCTAAAGACCCAAAAGCGGCTATCCACTGGCTGATCAAGGCCCAGCAGAACGGGCATGAAAAGGCCGAGCAACTCCTGCAAGGCTTTCGTGATGCAATCCTCGAAGATGAAAATGTTGAGCGGGTCAAGACTTGAGGCGCCGCATCTTTTTTAACCGCTACGGTGAGGTGAGCTTCTCGCCCATTTGGCCGGGAAGCAGTATGATACCAGGTGAATCGGGGGAGACCCGTTTGGCCGACCTATCGTACTCGACAGTAACCAGCCCCTGCATGAACTGATCCACTCGGGCAGCTTCCGCTATTGGCAGGAACGAATGTTACGCCCGGCTTTCCTCTACAATACCCGGCACCTGCATTGACCGAACCGCTTGGGCATGACCCGTTGTGTGTCGGCACAAAGCTCGATCCATCCCTACTCTTGCAGTAGCCACTACCAGCGTTAGTCGAACCGCTTGGGCAGGAGCCGTTTTTTGTAGAAACCATGGTTTGCGCATACCCACTCCCACCACTCGCCAAGAGTAGTGCGACACCAAGAATCACAGCTGTGAATGTGCGGTTCATGAGTTGTTACTCGACTTTCTTCGCCGTAAAGCCTTTGGCGCCTTTACCTTTGCTTCGTATCACAACATAGCCCTTACGGCCGAGGTTGAAGGATTTGTCCTTCGCCAAACCCGCAATCGCCTCGACCAACTTCTCGGCGACAGGGTCGGCCTGGAGGCTGGCCTTCTTATCCGTTTGCTCCTTCAACCATTCGGCAAACGCTTTCGCAGCAATCTTGTCGCCAAGAGACTTACGC
>JAYNLI010000136.1:0-1562 GCA_038111655.1 Bordetella sp. | reverse complement strand
TCGGGTAGTTGCATAGCCATTCCTTTCAAGGTAGACGGCCACGGCTAACGGTGGCTTCAAACGAGTAGGCCACGTTTGGGTGGTAAAAATCGCGTTAGTAAATTACCACTGGGTTGTAGTCCGCGACATCCACAAACCCAACCCCTACCGATGCCGCTTTGAGCAGCGTTTCCCCGACATAGGGGCCGTGTTGATATCGCTCATGTCGGGTCGCGCCAATAAAAAAGCCCACCTAACCGGGTGGGCGACGGTTTGCGGCTAAGCCGCAAAACTTTGTTAAATTTGATGACTCACTACACAGGAGTCAAAACAATGAAATTCGCACTACCTATGTTGGCTGCCGTCCTCTCGCTTCAGGCCTATGTGGCTAATGCGGCTGAGCCTACGTACACCGGGAAAGGGGCATGGGAGTACATTCGCCGTAGTCTTGATAGCAAGCAATTCGACGTAATTACGGCAACCTCGCCGGGAGTTTTCACAGGCTTCGCGAGCGATGGCAGAAACGGCCCGGGTTCGCTCTACATGATTTGCACTTGGGGGCTTTCACGCAGTGCAACACAACCGTTTTACGCCTGTTATAGGATTGACACTTGGGAAGGCACGATGTGGCGCAGCCGCCGTTAAAGAATCTTCAGCCTCTTTTTGGCTATGACGTCACTGGCCGCTAGCGACTCAAAGTGCGCCTGTAACTCTTGTATGGCACGGAGACGGATATACGCCCGCTCAGTACGGAACCAATAGCCAATGCCAAGTCCTTAGAGGCTCTGGCGTTGGTGGGTCGGATGGTGGGAAAAATTCGCCGCGCAAATTAAAACGAAGCGAAATCAGACACTTAGGTATTCGGGTGGCGGATGCGAGAGTCCAATGACGACTGGTGTCTCGTTGATCAACCGCGATAAGTATTGCTGAGTTACGGAACAAAGTTCGCTTTTCTTTTGCGTCGCAGGCCCTACGCGCCTTTCTGAGCAGAATACAAACGGTTCTTTCAATACACACTGACGTTCACCGAGACCCTTCTCGGTGTTACTAGGGGAACAATTGGGGGAACACTTGTCGCAACGACTCACACATCACCGGATCAGCGGACTGACGGCTCCAGGACGATATTTCGACACCACGCAACGGCTGCACCTCTTCGTTAAGGGGCGTGGGGCGAAGTATTGGATATATCGCTACCAGCAGAGTGGGCGACGTCGGGAAAAATGTCTTGGTTCATTCAATGGCCTAACACTGTCACAAGCCCGTCAGAGGGCCTCAGAGGCGAATTTAAGGCTGGCGTCGGGGCGACCACCCTTTGATCAGGAAAAGCCGGCAGAACGGCCTAAAAAGCCTTCCTTCAGGGTGTTGGCCGAAAAATACATCACGGATAACAGAGCGCAGTGGAGAAACCACAAACACGCCGAACAGTGGGCGAATACCCTCAGGGACTATGCCTACCCGGTCATTGGCGACGTGCCCGTCGATCTGGTCAGCGTGGAACACATTCGAGATATCCTTTTGCCAATCTGGGTAGAAAAGACAGAAACGGCCACGAGGCTGAGGGGGCGGATTGAAAAGGTCCT
>JAYNLI010000135.1:0-1566 GCA_038111655.1 Bordetella sp. | reverse complement strand
TAGGCGGTGCCTACATTTCCGGCCTCCAGCCCAAAGTCCGCCTTGCCCGCTGAGCGAGACGATCCCCGGTTGCCACTGGTTTGTGGGTTGCTGATTTCCATAGAAACCCGAACGGCTTCCGGAGACTCATCCGGGATGTCCGTACAGGACGGCAAAAAAGCCACCACTGCAGCCAGCAGGAGACTCATCAGAATCAATATTTTTTTAGACATGATCACTCCTCTTCATAGACTGTAATTTTGGGAAGGGCACCAGCAACACTGGCCTCCGCGGCATCACCTACAGCGTCGCCCACGCTTTCTATAATTTCGTCCAAAGCGATCGTGGGCTCTTCAGGTTGCCCCCCACCATCGGCCTCTCCGCCTCCCGAAGCTTGTTGTTGGTCACCTGCAGCGTCAAGATCTGGAGCCGGTGGAAAGGTCATCGTATCCAGAGCATCTCCGCCACCGCCTTCATCCACAGAGGCTAGTACTTCCGGAGGTACGGAGATAGGAGCAGTCGGAGCTTTACCCTCTTCCACTTGGCTTGCTTCTCCCGCGTTGACCTCTACTTGAACATTGGGCGCTGAAACAGGAGCCAATCCTACTTTGCCAGCAATGGTGATCATTCCCGTTTTTGCAGCCTGACCGATTTTCTTGGCCGCGGCCTTGAGACTAAAACGCGTTCCAGTGACACTGGCAATCGACGTATTGGTCTGGACCTGAAACAGGCGTTTGATCGCACGGTTGGGATCCACCTCAAACTGAGCATCGCCAACGGGCATGAAGAGCTTGGTGGCTTGCTCATCGAGGGTGCTCACGGTGAGCAAGGTGCCCGAGCGCATCTTGATGATCTCTTCTCCGCCTCGCAGGGAGACTTCCGCTTGTGTGCCCACACCGGTTTGCATCTGTTCCCCCACGAGCAACTTGACTTCAAGGGGGTTTTGCGGGTCATTGTGGGTCAAAAAGCGAGCTTCGGTGCCGAGCTGCAGCTTGAGTCGGCCTTCGAGCAAACGGATGACCGGCTCTTGGCCCCAAGCTGAGGTCAGGCTGGCCAACAATAGAAAGATAGAAAGAAATGGTCGCATGGTCAGTAAGTCCAGGTGAGGTTCAAGGTATCCACGTTTTTGCGGTAATCCGAGCCCGTGACATTGGTCTGCTTCATCTCGTACTTGTGAGAGAAGTTCAAGGTCGCTGTCCCGTGGAGGGGGTAGTCGATGGAAAAGGTGGCTGCCGTCTTGGCGCTCTTTTCCTGGATTCCGGAGGTGGCATCAGCCGCTTTGTTCTGACTGTTGGTGTACACCAACTTGAATCCATACTTCAGCGGCTCCATGGGCAAGCTGACCTTCAGGGCAGTTTTAAAGGCGGTCGAGTCAGTGCTGTCGAGGGGCGTGTCCGTCGAGGTGTAAGCTGCAGACCAGTTCCATGGGAGCTCCAGGTACTTAAAGTCGAGCTTTTGTCCAAGCTCACTCACACGGGTCGGATCATCCACCCCGGGGCTCTTCTTCAGGCCATAACGCAAGGAACTCGTCCACTTCAGCTCCTCGAGAGGCACCTTGAGCTTGAATGAGGTGAAGGTCTCGTTCAT
>JAYNLI010000134.1:0-1567 GCA_038111655.1 Bordetella sp. | reverse complement strand
GTCTTATTTCGCCCGCTTCCGATTCCGCCCATTTGCCATCTCCTTTATTGCCGCAAAGTTCGGCTCTGCGCCAACCGGGTCAATTTGCCCGGCGCTATATCCCAATTTCAAACGCGCATACAACCGCCCAATGATGGGGTGTCCTCGGACACTGGTTGCATATACCCAGCTGTTCGCGTTCAGCCACGCGATTTGGTCGGCAGGCTTGGCTGCCTCGGTCAACTCCCGAACCTCATCGCGACTGAGCACTTCTGACTCGCTCATCCGCAGTACCTCTCAACGCCACCGATAAAAACCCCGGCGACGAACGCCGTGACGATTGCCCAAATGGCTACCGTCAGCAGCGCCCGCACCAGGCGACCAATCTCGGTCAGTTCATCCATCAAAAGGGGACGTCGGAGTCGAGGTCAAAGCTCGCCATTGCCGCCTGCTTTTTGAGGGCGCTTTGGCTCACATCAAGCGTCGGCAGGGCCTTTTCTACCGTAGCCGTGGGGGCCTTGTCCAGCAGGAGCACCCGGTCGACCGAGACGTCAGAGGCAGTGCGAGTCTGCCCCTGCTTGTCCTGGTACTGGCGGTGCCTCATCTTGCCCTCGGCGTAAATGAGGCTGCCCTTCTTGACGTACTTGAGCACAATCTCGGCGGACTTGCCCCAGCACACCAAGCGGTGCCACGTTGTGTCATCGACCCACTCGCCGCTGGACGACTTTTTACGGTCGCTGGTGGCGAGGCTGAACTCGGAGACAACTTGGTCGCCGACCTCGCGCATCGTGGGGGTTGCCCCCACGTGCCCAATCAGGGTGATTTTGTTAAGACTCATTGCCATATTAAGCAGCTCCTTTCAGTTGTTGCTGGGCATCAAACCAAGCGTCAAACTCATGGCGCTTGAACAGAATCCGCCGCGTACCGGGTGGCACAAAAAACGGCGGGTACAGGTGGGGGTGCGACTTCAGTCGGCAGCGCAAGTAGTGCTCGGTGCAATGCAGAATCTTTGCCGCAATCCGGATCGTGATGGTTGACATTTCGGACGGCACGCGCTTGCAGACCTTGTAATTGCCCGGCTCGCTCAACTCATCGTTTACCGCCGCAATCGCCGCCCTCTGCTCGGGCGAGACCACGGATGGCTGCGCGTCGGAATCGTCGTCCCACCAGTTGCCGCCGTCGTTATTGCTCACTTGCTCGGCCGGTTGATGCTTCTGCATCAGGGCGCGGACATAAGAGTCTTTGGCTAAGTAAGGTGGGACTGGCGGACGCGACTTTTCAAGTTGCTCGCGCACATTCTCAGCATCCTCGTTGGCGGCCCATGCACGAGCAAGGTAACGCTCATGGCGGCGGTTAATTGCCTTCCACTCGGCCTCAAGCTGGGGCAGGTCAGGGTGTTGGGCGCGCCCGTTGTCAATGTCTTCCTGCTTGGCCCGAATCAGCAACTCCAACTCATCAAGACTTTTCTTGATGTTTTCTGCTGCGCTAAAAGCGTCGTTGGCGTAGTGTTGAGTCGCTTTCATCTCGGCTTCGGTGACCGACGGCGAGTCAACATCGGGCTTACCGTCAAAGAGCGAGCTAAGCACCT
>JAYNLI010000133.1:0-1568 GCA_038111655.1 Bordetella sp. | reverse complement strand
ACAGCGCCCGAGGGGGCGATACGTTTTGCAACCTCCACTGCAGCCTTCTCAGAGGTTGCGAGCTCGGCATCGGCCGATGGAATATTGAAGGCTTTCAGTAAGGCCAGGGCCTGCAGCGTTGGAACAGGCTTGCCTTCCCCCACCCCGCTGGGTCGCGGCTTCTTGGTTATGTCAGCCTGCTTTTGCGCGGAATCCAATGTCCAACGACGTCGCGCCTGCGCGTACTGAGCCACTGCAGCAAGGGCATCCACAGCTGCATCACCGTTACGAAAGACAACAATACCGCGCTCTCGAAGACCCGTAATGGCCTTCTCAGAGGCGCTTACCCAGACCACCACGAAGGGTTTCTGCACCCGCGATTTAATCTCTGCAAAGACCTCAAGAAGCTTATCGGTAAAGCCGTGCATAAGCTGGAGCCAGATCACTCCCACGTGGATATCAGGGTCGTTTAAGGCGATGATGGTGCTCTCGGTAAGAATGGAAGGCTGAGCAACAAACTGTGCTGTGACATCCACAGGGTTACCCGTCGCACCAAAACCTGGAATGACCTGAGCAATGGACTTGCGGGTGGTCTCGCTAAGCGCGGGAACATTCAGACCAACCTCTTCGGCCCGGTCCGATAACAAGACACCGGCGCCACCCGACTGCGTAATGATGGCAAGGTTCTTACCACCCGGTCGCTCGCAATGAAGAAGAACTTCCACAATGTCGAGCATGTGCTCTTCGTTACGCGCGCGAACAATGCCTTTTTGTTGAACCAAGCCATCGAAGACGCGGTCTTCACCCGCCAAAGAGCCTGTATGCGAGGCGGCCGCACGAGCACCCGCACCGAAGCGCCCCACCTTCGTCAGAACAATAGGCTTATTAAGTTGCATGGCCTGCTCGGCTACCGTAGCAAGAGCGTGCCCGTTGCGCAGCCCCTCGAGGTAGCCCGAACAGACTTTGAGCTCGGGCAGTGCAAGCATCTCCTGCATGAGCTCCATGACTGAGATGTCAACCTCGTTACCCGTATTCACAAAAAAACCAAAGCCCATTTGACGCGCACGCGATAAGGCACATATGGCCGTACCAAAGGCGCCCGACTGAGAGATAAAGCCCACAGACCCAGCACTCATCTCGCCATCAGCATACTGACTAAAGGTGGCAATGGCCCGATTAAAAGCATTGAAAAGACCTAAACAGTTTGGGCCGAGAATGCGAATGCCCGCTTTTTCCGCCGCCTGCTGCAGCGATGCCTCCATGGCCTTACCTTCAGCACCCATTTCACCGAAACCTGATGCAAAGACAACAGCAACGGGAATCTTCTTCTTTCCAAGTTCAATCACGGTGGCTTCAATTTGCTCGGCTGGAAGAACAACCACAGCTAGATCCACACCAATAGGAAGGGAGGCAATATCGGGCACGGCAGCAACGCCCGCGATGTCTTGCGCCTTGGGGTTAATTGGGTAAATAGCGCCCTTGTAGCCTTTGTCCATAAGGTACTTGAGAGGCCGACCGCTCACCTTGTTTAGGTCGGACGACGCTCCCACAATAGCAATCGAACTGGGCTGCAGCATACGTTGTAAGGC
>JAYNLI010000132.1:0-1600 GCA_038111655.1 Bordetella sp. | reverse complement strand
GAAGAAAGTCCGCCTTGCAGCCTGAGGTTCCTAGGTGGATGTCAGATATCCAGATGGCCCGATAGTGACGAACCTCGGCATCTGGAATTTCGGCGAGGGTCTTGTCGGGAATATCTTTGGGGTCCACGGAGATAAATGGTGACGCCAGCCGGTGACGGCAAGGTGTCATTCATGTGAAGAATTTGTGAATAGTCCGAATTGCACTCGGTAGGTCGCTACACTGGCTGCATTCAAGACGAAGGGATGCTGCCAATGTTTAAGGGTGTTTATCAGCTTGCACGCCGCCGACTCGTCTCGGCTTTGGTCTATTCCATTGAGGGGTTTGGAGCCGCATGGAATTCCGAAGAGGCGGTGAAAGTGGAGTTTGCTCTGCTGCCCCTTCTTACCGTTTTGGCCCTGTACCTTCGAGAGGATGGTCTTTCAAGAGCGCTTCTAATTAGTGTGCTCATTCTTGTGGTCGTGGTTGAGCTTTTAAATACGGCCATTGAAAAAACCATCGACCGCATTTCAACCGAGAACAATCCGCTTTCTAAAAAAGTTAAAGACATGGGCAGTGCTGCTGTTCTTGGCGCCATTATTAATGCCGTGGTGGTCTGGGGGTTTGTTCTGGCCTAGTTTGATTCGCCGATTCGTTCGTTTCTAACTTGCCTTTGCTTTGGGCCTATCATGGGGCTATGCACCTATTCCGAATGCCGCTAATTCCCCCGCTTGGGGCTTGCATACTTGCCCTTGGTTTATTCACCCATGCGCATGCACAGCAAACTACCCCTGGCTGCCAGCCCAATTCTTATCAAGCATCCGGCGAACGCCTTTCAAATTATTGGGAGCTCACCCACGAATCGGATTGTGGCTCCTTCAGGCTTCGCGGCTATCGGCCTATTTCGGTGGGTCTGTCCATTGCCAGCTCTGCTAACAACACCCCAAGCGCGCCAAGCTCAGGTCGTCAAAGCGTTGAGAACCAGTCTTTCGACACCACGGAGGCGAGACTGCAGTTTTCTTTTCGAACAAAACTTGCAACAGGGTTGTTACCCCTTGAACAGTCGGGCCTGAATGACTCTTTGTGGTTTGGCTATACCCAGCAGTCCTATTGGCAGGTTTTTAGCAGTGATAACTCAAAGCCATTTCGAACCACCGACCATGAACCGGAAATTATTTACGTTTACCCCGTTTCGGCCGCCTTGCCCATGGGGTGGCGCCTTAGGTACGTTGGTTTGAATCTTTCACATCAATCCAATGGTGAAAGTCTGCCTTATTCAAGGAGTTGGAACCGGTGGATTGCTTCAGCAGGCCTTGAGCGCTCCGACCACTGGTATGCGGTTGCGCGGGCTTGGTGGAGGCTTCCGGGTGATGGGCAAGACGATGACAACCCTGACATCCTGCGTAAGCTTGGCCGCGCTGAGCTTCAGTTGGCCTGGCAGCCCTCGGCTCAGCATCTCTTTTCGCTAAGTTTTCGGCATGCATTAACGCACAAAGAAAGTGGTGCCGTTGTCATTGAGTGGTTTCGCCCGCTGGCTGCCGACCGCTCAGGCCGCCGTAGCAACCTTGCACTTCATGGACGTATTTTTTCGGGCTACGGTGACAGCCTTGTCGACTACAACTA
>JAYNLI010000131.1:0-1615 GCA_038111655.1 Bordetella sp. | reverse complement strand
GGCGAAAGGGGATGGAGCGAGAGCTGGCATGATCAGAAGAAGAGAGAAATGTCAAGGAATTGGTGTAAAAAAAAAGCGTGGAAATTTAGCGGAAGCCAAGCGAAAATGGGTTTCGTTTTTTAGAGTTGTATCACGAATTTGTAACGATTCTCATCGCCCTCATTCCCGAATTTCAGCAAGTTTAGCATGTCGGTTCAAACACTTAGCCCGTTTCAACTGGTCAGTGGGTTTCGTCCGTCCGGAGATCAACCCCAGGCCATCGACGCACTTGTTCAAGGGGTGAGGGACGGGCTTGCCTTTCAAACCTTATTAGGAGTTACGGGCTCAGGCAAGACGTTCACCATGGCCAATGTCATTGCCGAATTGGGCCGCCCAGCGCTTATTCTTGCCCCCAACAAAACGCTCGCCGCTCAGCTTTATTCGGAAATGCGTGAGTTTTTTCCGAAGAACGCGGTTGAGTACTTTGTTTCATATTACGACTACTACCAGCCTGAGGCCTATGTGCCGCAGCGTGATCTTTTCATTGAGAAAGACTCCGCTATTAACGAGCACATCGAGCAGATGCGCCTCTCGGCAACCAAATCGCTGCTCGAGCGTCGCGACACGGTTATTGTTGCTAGCGTTTCTTGCATCTACGGCATTGGAAACCCGGCCGATTACCACGCCATGGTCTTGGGCCTGCGCACCGGAGACAAGCTCTCGCTTCGAGAGGTCATTGCTCAACTCGTGCGTATGCAATACCGTCGTAATGACATGGAGTTTGTTCGCGGCAGCTTCCGCGTACGAGGCGACACGGTCGATATTTTTCCCTCGGAACATGCTGAACTTGCTGTTCGCGTTGAGCTTTTCGACGATCAGGTCGAGTCCTTGCAACTCTTCGACCCCTTAACAGGCCGCATTCGCCAAAAAGCCGCCCGTTTTGTGGTCTACCCATCATCCCATTACGTGACTCCTCGCGAGGTTGTTCTTCGTGCCATCGAGACCATTAAGAAAGAACTTGTCGAACGTGTGGCCGAATTTGTAAAAGACGGGAAGCTTGTTGAGGCGCAAAGGCTCGAGCAACGAACACGATTCGACCTTGAAATGCTCGGTGAGCTTGGTTTTTGCAAAGGTATCGAGAACTACTCTCGGCACTTCTCTGGCGCTGCCCCTGGCGAGGCACCGCCAACCTTACTCGATTACCTTCCCGCCGACGCCCTTATATTCCTTGATGAGAGCCACGTCATGGTGGGGCAGTTGGGGGGCATGTACCGCGGCGATCGCTCTCGTAAAGAAACGCTGGTGAATTATGGCTTTCGACTGCCTTCGGCACTCGATAACCGCCCGCTTCGTTTCGACGAATTTGAGCCTAAGCTTCGGCAGGCCATTTTTGTCTCAGCCACGCCGGCCGACTACGAACTAGAGAAGTCCGAGGGCGCGGTCGTTGAGCAGCTTGTGCGGCCCACCGGCCTTATTGACCCCGAACTTGAAGTTCGTCCCGCCCGCACTCAGGTGGACGATCTTCTGTCTGAAATTCGGTTGCGGGTCGAGCGACGCGAGCGGGTTCTTGTAACGACGCTTACGAAGCGCATGGCCGAAGACCTTACCGACTACCTGGCCGAGAATCAGGTGGCTG
>JAYNLI010000130.1:0-1683 GCA_038111655.1 Bordetella sp. | reverse complement strand
CGGTGGCCTCTGCCTCTGTGGCGCCGGTGGCGCGGATCACGATTTCAAAACTCATTAATTGCCTCCTTTCCCATTCACGGCCAGCCCGAGGTAAGCCCGGGTAACGGCCAAGACGGCAGCCAAACGACTGCCAAACGATCTGCTCTCAACAACCTCTTTATGCGTTGACATTTCATCAACGTAATTAACTTTAATGTTGTTTTCCCTGTTTAAACGATATTTTTGTAAAAGCATTTCAAGCTAAGCCTTAAAAAAAGGCCATGTCGGCGGGTCCTAGAACCAACCAACGGCCAACGACGCTGCCGCCCACTACAGACGGCCCGCCAAACCAACCCAGTGACCTTTACCGGGTCACCCGATCACGAAAAACCAACAAGTTGCCTTTGCCTTCTACCCCCTCAGTTGACCAATCTCGCCGTCCAAACCCGGCTCGGGTGCGAACAGCTCCTGCTTCTCGGCGCCGACCGCTCGCTCGACCGCCAGCATCAGCTCGCCAGTACTACGGGCGATATGCACCGTGATCCCCAGCGCCTTGCCCTCTTCAATGAAACTGCTAGCCCACGGGGGCATCTTGCCCTGCGCGCCTGTGACAAACACCACCAGATGCTTGTCCAAAATCTTGTCGCCCGCCAAGCGCTCCGTAATCAACATCTCCCCCATCGAAAATCCCGGCAGCTTTTTGCTGTCACGGTTTTCGGTGAGCATGATCTCAACCAAACGCTCGTCGTCGATGTAGTCTGGTCGCCGCTGCATGGGGCCGCGAGATACGACGCGCTCAAAGCGATCTTTGTGGGTGCCCATGGTCATTTTGATGACACTCATCACACCCTGCGCCATGTCAGAGCGCCTTTTGCGACGCTCCTTCATGTCTGCGAGCCATTTTCTGTGCGCCTTCTCCAGATTCTGAGCGCGCTCAAGTGCCTCGACCTGCTGCCGCTGAAATTCGTCCAGACGAGCCTTGTTTTGATGCTCAGTCTCTTCCTCGTCGGCCTTGGCCAGCTCCGGCGGCTTTTCTTCAATATCAAGCCAATTGGCCCAGCCATCGTCACCTGTAGCCTCAACCGCCGCCTGGAGCACCGGCTGCCCAACGTCAGCGTGGGCCGATTCGCCCTTGACTTCAACCTTGGCAGAGCCTTTGATTTCAATCCGGCCCGAGTCAACGATGCGCTTCTCGATGCGCTCTTTTTCACGCTCTTTCTCGCGCTCCTCAGGAGCCACGCCATCGGTGGGGCCAAAGAAGGCGTAAAGCACTGGGTAGCCGCCCCGCGAATTGCTTAAGAACAACTCGGGAACAGTTGGCCGGTACTTGGTACCGCTGGGTAACTCAACGTCGCGCTGTATCGACAACATACTGCGCGCCGTCGTCCGCTTGATGTACTCCTCAATGTCCGGGGTCGCTTTATGAATCGCGTACTCGAACGCCGCGGCAAAGGCGTGATGATCAAACTTAGCCGGTTGGCTAGCCGGGGTTTCGTAATCGACAAACCACTGGGGCAACACCCGGTACGTCAAACAGACCGCCAGTAGGGTGAACGGGCTGGGCATGATCTGTTTGGTCGAGTCCTCTCGCTCAATCTGGGCAAGAGCCGCCCGCGAGTAATCCGACTTGTATTCCTGCACCAACGGGTGGTCATCTTCTAGAGTCAACAGCCTCGACCGCTCTTCCCAGACGAATTTGCCCGC
>JAYNLI010000129.1:0-1728 GCA_038111655.1 Bordetella sp. | reverse complement strand
CTGCCTGCCCGGGCCTTTGGCGCGTCATTGATGGGCTTGACGTGTTGGCACCAGGTTTCACTGCCGGGGGCCCAAAGCTTGAGGGATCCACTTGAAACCGTTGAGAGGCCTGCATAAGAATCTGGCGCTTAAGCTCCGACATAGGCATTAGGGCAAGCAGTCGGCGCGCCTGGGCAGCGGCGGCCGCTCGACCCTCGGCAATCCGAAGGTCTTGGTTGTCCGCGGCATGCTGAATTAGGAACTCGGACAGAACAGTCGCTGAACGAGCGGCTTCCTCGATGGCCTGCCTCCCGCGTTCACGAACAAGGCTGTCAGGATCGTGGCCCTGGGGCAAAAAGGCAAAACGAACTTGGAACTTCTCGCTGGCAAAGCCCAGGCTGGTCTCAAGGGCCCGCGCGGCAGCTTTGCGGCCCGCTGAGTCTCCATCAAACATAAAGACAAGCTTGCCGGATTGGCGAGATAAAAGCCTCAGGTGCTCCTCTGTGGTTGCCGTGCCTAAAGTCGCCACCGCCTGGTTTAGACCAAACTGGGCCAGCATCACCACATCCATGTACCCCTCAACCACCCAGATCTCCCCCGCTTCACGTATGGCAGGGCGGGCATCGAAGAGTCCATAAAGGCCACTTCCTTTTGAGAAGACAGGCGTCTCTGGCGAGTTAAGGTACTTCGGCTGCTCATCACCCATGGCCCTGGCGCCGAACCCGATCACTTCACCACGTGCACTGAGAATGGGAAACATGATGCGGTTGCGAAACCGGTCGTAGCGCTTGGACGCTGTCGCTTCGCCTTCTCCAGGCTCCGCCTGACCCGTAATGACAAGCCCTGCCTGCTCAAGCTCGGGGCTGTTGTAATCGGTAAAAATAGCTTGCAATCCCTGCCAGCCGGGTGGGGCATAGCCAATATGAAAGCGCTTGGCGGTCTCACCTGAAATGCCTCGTCCCTTTAGATACTCAATAGCCTGGGGGGTTTCTTTCAAACGTCGCTGGAAGTAACGGGCGGCTTTGAGAAGGTGCGAGTGGAGCCGCGACTTTAAATCGGTCTGGGCCTGTCGGGCACTGCTCGAGGCCCGAGTATTCGAGACATTCTGATCTCGGGGGACCTCCAGGCCCACTCGACTTGCGAGTTCTTCTACAGCCTGTGGAAAGCTAAGCCCGAGATGCTCCATAAGAAAACCCAAGGCGGTGCCGTGGGCCCCGCATCCAAAGCAGTGATAAAACTGTTTGGCTGGACTTACCGTGAAGGAGGGGGACTTTTCAGTATGAAAAGGGCAAAGTCCGCTGTAATTTGCACCAGCCTTTTTAAGACTGACGTACTGGCCAACAACAACGGCCACGTCGACCCGATGCAGTAGGTCGTCGATGAATGACGATGGGATCATGACCGAATTATGCGATGTCTGCGATGCTGAGGCCTCAATCCTTAGCAGGGCCGGTCAAGATACTATTTGAGTGCCCGGAAACCTAAGGGCTCAAAGAATCGTTGGCTTGCTCGTTCACACGCAAGCCCTTAAAACCACCGAAGGAGGTTAATACTTGCGGGTGGGGAGCATTTGGCTGCGAACCCTCTTGTAGTGGCGCTTAACAGCAGCGGCCTTTTTACGCTTGCGCTCGGCAGTGGGCTTTTCGTAAAACTCGCGAGCACGTAACTCGGTAAGCAACCCAATTTTTTCAATAGTGCGCTTAAAGCGCCGCATGGCGGCCTCGAAAGGCTCATTTTCTTTGACTCGAA
>JAYNLI010000128.1:0-1728 GCA_038111655.1 Bordetella sp. | reverse complement strand
AGAAATTCGAAGCAGCCCTCCAAAGCCTCCGCGACAAAGTAGGCGGTAAAGAGGTGTCGTTGGTAACTATCCCCAACGATGTTGTAAGCCTGCTCGAGTGGTACATCGTGAGCAACTACCTTGCTGGTGAGCTCATTCGATCCGAGCCGCTATCCGTCCACGGCCTACGGATCTTTAATAGCCTTCAAATGGGATCAGTGAAAAAAATAGCCTTCGCGGCGCATCTTGAAAGCTGCCGCACCAAACCGATTCAGCGAGTCGAGCTGTGTTTGGTACAAAACGGCACACTCGCCCGCTGCAATCGCATTGAGCTCAATCAACCCTACGACAAGGTGTGCCTTGAGACTGTCGAATAGCTCGGGCCCAGCCCACCGCCGCTGGACCCTTAACGGGTCCCTGCCTTGGACCATGTTTGCGCTGACGCTGGCGCTGGCTGGCTGCGCCTCGGCACCCAAGTCACCCGAGAAGGCCGAGCAAGCCCCACCAGTAGCCCCGCCCGTAGTCCAGACGGAACCGCCCGCTGCTGCACCCAAGGTGGCTCCTGTTGAGACCGAGCCGACCGAGCTCTACACGCTGCCCGAAGCGTCCAGCGAAGCCTGTGCCGCCTACATCGAGCGCATTGTTAGGGCCCCAAATCCATTAACCGAAGCCTGTACCTCCCGCTATAAGAGCCTTGAGGATGAAGCAATCATCTGCCGCCTGGACGTCGTACTGTTTCTGCGGCAAAACTCCAAAGGTGATGGGGAATCTTTCGACACCTGTGGCCAGGTCGACGCTGGCGGAAAAACCTAGACCAATATCCGGCACCTTTGCCCCTGCCACGGCACAACTGGGGCCTAATCCGCTACCTTAGTCGCCTCTCTCCCGGGTGCTGCCAAATCCCTCCCTCGCCCTTCCTGGGGGTCGTTGGTGTCAAACCGAAACACCGAATTTAAATATTTTTTAAAAATCCCCTGACATCTCTCCCCTTGGTCCGTCAATTGGGTAAGACCAACCCAACGGAGACCAAGATGTCGAAACTACCCACCCTCCTCCTCGCTGCCTCGGTTGTCACCAGCACCGCCCAAGCCCAAGTTTTTAGTAATTGGCTATCGGCCGACGGGACCCCATGGCGAAGTGCCGTCAGTGGCGAGTGCATCAGGTCCGGTTTTTGGACCCCTGAGACAGCCCACCCAGACTGTGGACGCGTGGAAAAAGTCACCAGCCAGCCAGAGGTCCCCCCTGTGGTGCAAACGGCGGTCAACGCACCAGTCGAGGACCACTCGGACTACACCCGGGCCGCTGCAGGAGTGGTCGGAAGCGCGCTTGCCCCTTCCTATGAGGACAAGCCCCCCGTGATTCAAGTGAAGTCGGCTCCTACGATCGCCCCTACCCCACAGAAATCCACCGTTCTCTTTGGCTTTGACCAGGCCGCCCTAACCCCGCAGGCTCAAGCGCTCCTCGACCAACAACTGGCCACCCTTCAGGCCACCGAATTGATGGTGGTGGTTGCCGTGGGCCACACCGACTCGGTCGGAGGCGAGAAATACAACCTGAGCCTGTCCACGAGACGCGCTGCTGCGGTACGTGACTACCTGTTGAGCCGCGGGGTATCGGTGCAGCGTATCTACATCGAGGGCCGGGGTGAGTCCGACCCGCTGGTTAACAACACCACCGAATCCGGACGAGCCAAGAACCGCCGGGTGGAAATCGAGCTGATCCCCGCGGGTCAACGGATGAGCAACTTAT
>JAYNLI010000127.1:0-1738 GCA_038111655.1 Bordetella sp. | reverse complement strand
GTTTACAAGCTCAATGACAGCCAAGCGCTTGTAGCGACAACCGACTTCTTCATGCCTATTGTTGATGATCCTTACGACTTTGGGCGCATTGCGGCAACCAATGCTATTTCTGATGTCTATGCCATGGGCGGGCGCCCCATCATGGCGCTTGCGCTCTTAGGTATGCCTATTGATAAGCTCAGCCCCCAGACCATTGGCCGCATCCTTGACGGCGGGCGTTCGGTTTGTGCTCAGGCGGGCATCCCCGTAGCGGGTGGGCACACCATTGATTCAGTGGAAGCTATTTACGGTCTCGTGGCGCTTGGGCTTGTTCACCCGAATCGAGTACGTCGTAATGCCGATGCCAAACCAGGAGATCAACTTATTTTGGGTAAACCATTGGGCGTTGGAATTTACTCGGCTGCTCTTAAAAAGAATGCGTTAAGCGACGAGCTTTACAAAAAGATGATCGCCATAACCACACAGTTAAATACTCCAGGTGCATTGGTCTCTGAGTTCGAAGGCGTTCATGCCATGACGGATGTAACAGGTTTTGGACTTGCGGGACACTGCCTTGAGTTGGCCAAGGGTTCCGGTGTTTCCGCAGTTATTCACTGGCCCTCTGTCCCCTTGTTGCCTGAGGTCATGAACCTTGCAAAGCAGGGCTTTCTAACCGGCGCCTCGGGGCGAAACTGGGTGGCTTACGGGCATCAAATTACCACGCCTGAAACGTTTGAACAGTTAGAGCAGGCGCTTTTGTCCGACCCACAGACCAGCGGCGGTCTTCTCATTTCATGCAGCTCTGAGGCTACCCCTGCTGTCCTTGAGTGTATGAAACAGGAAGGGTTTACAGCGGCGGTTATTGGCGAATGCCAGCAAGGCCCTCCCGGAGTGATCGTTACTCTTTAGGTTAGAACTGATCAGGGTGACTTTCCTTGACAGCTTTGTGCTGCATGGCATTTGTAAATACACCAAGGGTTAATGGGATATTCAGACTCGAAAGTTCAAGGCCCATGCGCGGAGCATTCACTAACTGGGGAATAAGGCAACAATCTGCAAGGCTAAGCGTGTCTCCCCAAGAGTAAGTTGAAGGAGGCAAGCCAAAGTCTTCGCGTAAACTTTTAAGCGTAACAAGTCGTCTCTCGTAAGCGTTTAAGCCTTCACTAATCCAATGGTTGTACCAGTCGGAACGCGCATCCGCTTCAAGTTTCAATGGGCGTGATAGATAGCGTAGGACGCGTAGGTTGTTAAGTGGATGAAGGTCGCAGGCAATGGTTTGGGCCAATGACCTCACATACGCCCGATACAAAGCGTCGTCAGGAAGCAAAGCATGGTTGTTAAACCGTTCGTCAAGAAATTCAATAATAGCCATGGATTGGCCAATACGAATGGTAGGGTGCGTTCCGTCTTCGTCGATTAGCTCGAGTAAGGGTACGAGCCCGTCTGGGCTAATGACTTCGTAATACTCCGGGTGGCTCTCGCGTTTAAGAAGGTCAATGCGAATGGCCTCGTAGTTCAAACCCTTGAGGGCCATGGCAATACGAACTCGAAACGACGGGCCGGATTGCGGAAAGTGATAAAGCCGAATGGGCATGACTGTCTCCTAAGACCTGCTATGCTGAATCGATATGATGCGTCGCAACCTCATTTTGCTTGCTCTTTGCCAGGGATTGTTTCTTACCAACAACGTCTTATTCATGGCAGTTAACGGCCTCGTTGGACTTACGATGGCCCCAATGGGATGGCTCGCGACGCTTCC
>JAYNLI010000126.1:0-1751 GCA_038111655.1 Bordetella sp. | reverse complement strand
ACAGTCTTACCCGCCAAAGCCTCTGTCATGGCCTGCTTCATGTAATTGGTGGCCTTGGGAATGTCGCTTGCACTGGCGGACCGAATGCTGTCAATGGCGCCGTGATAAACCACCACCCCCTTAGGATCAATCAGCACCATCTGAGGTGTGGTCTTTGCTCCATAGGCTTTACCAACCTTGCCGTCGGCATCCAGCGCGGCGTGAGTGACTAGGGTTTTCATTTCGTTATTCCAGGCCAACATGACTTCAGGGGACTTGTAGTCGGAATGATTTGGATTGGTGGAGTTGATTTGAATCCAGACCACCTTGGCACCCGTCGCCTGTTTTTGCGTGGCCTGCATATTTCCTGAGTTGTAGTGCTTCTTAACGAAGGGGCATTCGGGGTTTGTCCATTCCAAGGCCACCCATCGGCCCGCATAGTCCTTCAAAGAAAACGGCTTGCCCTTCAGGTCGTTCATGGAAAAGTTGGGCGCAATTGTTCCTGCCGGTGCGAAGGCTTGAACAGGCAGGGAGACACCCATAAGTAGCACAAAGCCTAGGCCAGAGAAGCCCTGTAAGACGAGGAGCCAACGGTTTCGTAGTACGCTCATAACAGCCTTTCCTTAACAATTTAATAAATTTTTATTCTTATCTGAAACGCTTATGAAAAACCGTTTACTTCAATTCCTTGTGTCTGTTCTTGGGTTTGGCGCGGCGCCCGTCCTGGTGCCAGGCCCCCTTGCTGCCTACCTGCCCAAAGAACCTGTTCAAGAACTCGTCAAGATCGATCGCGCGGTCGGCACTGGCGCCGAGGCAGTCGTGGGGAAAAACGTTTTTGTTCACTACTCCGGCTGGATTTACACAAGCAAGGCCGGCGACGGGAAGGGGAAAAAGTTTGACAGTTCCGTTGACCGGGGACGTCCGTTTAACTTCCCCCTTGGCTCAGGTCGCGTTATTGCCGGCTGGGATCAGGGTGTGGCAGGTATGAAAGTGGGCGGAAAACGCACCCTGGTCATTCCACCGCAAATGGGTTATGGCGCACGTGGCGCGGGTGGTGTTATTCCGCCGAACGCCACACTGATTTTTGATGTGGAACTGCTTGAGGTGAGATAACCACTCACCCCCTCCTGTAAAGGGGTGAGCTTAAAACTAGGCGACCTGAAGCATAAGGGTTCGAAGCTTTTTAAACGCTTGACCTTCGATCTGTCGCACCCGCTCTGCGGAAATGCCATAGCGGTCGGCAAGTTCGTGAAGGGTGGGGGCCTTTTCATCGGCGTCCGCAAGCCAACGAGCGGCCACAATAGCCCTGATTCGTTCTTCGATGGAATGCAGAGCTTTCTTAATGCCATCGGCCTGAACACTTTTGTCCTGGGCCTCTGCCACGATCGCCGCGGGGTCTGAATTCTCTGCTGCCAAATGAGCAATGGGGCCCGCCCATTCGCCCTCTTCATTGGGCAGTTCAAGCGGTGTGTCTCCACCTGCAAGCCGCCGGTCCATCTCCAAGACCTCGTCCGCGCTTACCGATAACTCTTTGGCAATTACCTGCGCCTGTTCTGTTGAAACCGACTGCTCGGCGCCCAGGGCACGTTTAAGCGACTTGAGGTTAAAAAAGAGTTTGCGTTGCGCCTTGGTCGTGGCCACCTTGACAAGCTGCCAGTTCCGAAGAATGTAGTCGTGGATTTCGGCCTTAATCCAGTGCAGGGCAAACGACACCAGACGCACGCCGCGCGTGGGGTCAAAGCGCTTCACCGCCTTCATCAAACCAAGGTTGC
>JAYNLI010000125.1:0-1757 GCA_038111655.1 Bordetella sp. | reverse complement strand
CCAGTGGCGATTCGTCTGCCAAGTCCTGCAATAGTTTATTCAGCAGGTTTTGGTACTGCTGGCCGCCATCGCCTAGAACTTTTCTCAAAAGCAAATCGTTTGCTTGGATTTCGTTGGTGCCTTCGTAAATCATGCTAACCCTTGAGTCTCGAACAATTTGCTCGATTCCCCACTCCCGCACATAGCCGTGCCCACCAAAAACCTGTAGGCAAGCACTGGCACCAACGAAGGCCTGTTCAGTCCACGCTGCCTTGAGCACGGGTGTAATTAAGCTCGCCCAAGCCTCGGCCTCACCTCGTCTGTCGCTGTCAGGGTGATGCTTGACAATATCTAACTCTAATGCCGTCTGGTAAGCGATTATTCGCCCACCATCCACCCATACTCGTTGGGTGTCAAGCGCACGTTTCACCGCTGGATGCTGGATGATTGGGTCTGCCGGCGCTTTTGCGTCTGCACGAACAGGCGCCCTCATTTGCATACGTTCCTGGGCGTATGTGTAAGCCTTTTGATGGGCTGCATCCAGCAGACCAATGCCTTGCAGGGCAACATGGAGCCTGGCGGAGTTCATCATCAAAAACATTGCGTTTAGACCACGACCGTGCTCTCCTACAAGCCAGGCTTTTGCTCCGTCAAACCGCATGACACACGTCGGGCTGCCGTGCAGACCCATCTTTTCCTCAATACGTTCGCACTGAACCTCGTTCCGCTTCCCATCTTCGAGAAATTTTGGGGCGAGAAATAAAGATAATCCTTTAGGGCCGGGAGGGGCATCGGGTAGTCTGGCCAACACGAGGTGGACAATATTCTCAGTTAAATCGTGTTCGCCGCCCGAGATAAAGATTTTTGTACCCTCAAGTTCATAGCTGCCGTTTGGCTGAGGGGCTGCTTTGGTCCGGACTAATCCCAAATCACTGCCCGCATGTGGTTCAGTCAGGCACATCGTCGCCAGCCATTCCCCAGTCGCTACTTTTTCAAGGTACCCGCTTTTGAGATTGTCACTGGCGTGATGTTTGATGCACTCATAAGCGCCGTGGAGTAGCCCTGGGGCCATGGTCCAACCGTGGTTGGCTCCGTTTAGCCATTCGTACATCACAGCCTCAAGAACAGCAGGCAGTCCTTGGCCTCCATCCTCAGGTGCAGTTGCGATTGCCGGCCATCCAGCCTGCCAAAACTGGCGGTACGCATCAGCAAATCCTGGAGGCGTCACCACAGATCCGTTATCGAAAACGCAGCCGACTTCGTCGCCATCGCGGTTCAGTGGGGCCACTACCTCGCGAACAAATTTGGCCATCTCGCTTAGGACTTGTGTTACCAGGTCCTGATCTGAATGCTCCGCGTGTGCAGGAAGCGAGGAGAGGACGTTGCCGACTTCAAGCACACGGGTTAGGAGCATTGAAACTTCTTGAGCGGGTGGATTGTATTGATTCATGATTTTTCAAAATGATTTCGTATTTCTCGTTACTTGTTGTGTTCCGTTAAATCTGGGCCTACCTGTACCGTCTTTTACTTTCCTCGACTTGAACCGCATGGTAGGTCAATCCCTCAAAATGCTCAGTTTTTGATACAAATGTTCGAAAAGCGAACAATTTGAGTGGGAGCCATGGCTTGCTGAACTAGAAACCACCTACATTGAGCGCTCTTAGCAACAACAAAAGACGCCCAGTTACCCACGGTTTTAAAAAGTATGGACTTCTCTCTTACCCACGAACAACAGACGCTGGTTGACACCGTACGTCGGTTTATCCGCCAGGAGTTGT
>JAYNLI010000124.1:0-1782 GCA_038111655.1 Bordetella sp. | reverse complement strand
TTATTTTTGGCGTGTTGATTGTTTGGTTTTTGATCGTTGAGCCGCACGGCTTGGCGCGCTTGTGGAGCATCGGTAAACAAAAACTTCGAATTTGGCCCTTCCCACACTGACCGATCGAGATATCCCGGGCTACCAGGGGGTCAGCGTCTCATCCACGTTGCATCTGGCGGCATGAAGCTTCATGAAATCGAAAGGAGACTTGAGATGAAATTTCGAAAACTACTGCTGACCACGGCAGCGGCAGCCACGACGCTGACCGCCGCTTTGGCACCAGCTACCTCGGCGCAAGCCGCGGAACAGTTTTTCCCGCTACTGGTATACCGCACTGGCCCTTATGCTCCCAACGGCACACCTTTTGCCAACGGGATCCAAGACTACTTCAAACTTGTCAACGAGCGCGGCGGCATCAACGGCGTTAAGGTTGTCTGGGAGGAGTGCGAGACTGGGTACAACACCGCCAAGGGCGTGGAGTGCTATGAGCGCTTGAAGAACAAGAACGGCGGGGCGAGCCTATTTCAGCCACTATCGACAGGCATCACGTTTGCTCTGACCGAGAAGGCGCCAATTGACAAAATCCCTTTGCTCACGGCGGGCTACGGCCGTAGCGAGTCGCAAGACGGCGGTATATTTAAGTGGAACTTCCCCATCACTGGGACCTACTGGGTGGCTGCGGACGTGTTGGTCAAACACGTAGCCAACCTGAATGGCGGCATGAACAAGCTCAAAGGCAAGAAGATTGCCCTGGTCTACCACGACAGCCCGTACGGCAAAGAGCCAATTCCTCTGCTGGAGAAGCGCGCTGCCATGCACGGCTTTGAGCTGCAACTGTTGCCAGTCACCCACCCTGGGGTAGAGCAAAAGTCACAGTGGCTGCAAATTCGCCGCAACCGACCCGACTACGTGTTCTTGTGGGGCTGGGGGGTAATGAACTCCACCGCCATCAAAGAGGCAGTGGCCACGGGCTTCCCGCGCGAGAAGATGTACGGCGTGTGGTGGTCGGGTGCGGAACCCGATGTTGAGCCCGCTGGCGCTGGCGCCAAGGGTTACAACGCTTTGGCCCTGCAGCATGGTCCTGATGAAGGCTCGGCTGTCGTCAAAGAGATCATGGCAAAAGTCTACGCCAAGGGCAACGGGACTGGCCCCAAAGAAAAAGTGGGCGAGGTGTTGTACATGCGTGGTTTGGTGGCTGGCTTAATGGCGACCGAAGCGGTGCGTGCGGCGCAAAACAAGTTTGGTAAGGGTAAGCACATGACCGGCGAGCAAGTGCGCTGGGGCCTTGAAAACCTCAAGCTCAGTGACTTCGCGGTACGTTCGCTCGGCTTTGGCGGCGTGGTCAAAGACCTCTACGCCGATTGCAACAACCACATGGGTGCGGCCTGGTCGCGCATTCAAACGTGGGACGGCAAGAAGTGGAGCATGACCTCGGACTGGATCGAGGCCGACTACAAGGTGCTGAACCCGCTGGTTAAGGAATGGGCCGACAAATACGGTGCCGCTAAGGGTATCAAGCGTCGTCCAGCCTCTGACTGCAACGCCTAAAGAGGCAAACCAATGGGTGGGGTGGCGTGGCGCCACCCCACGCAAACCAAGTATTGGGCCAATGGCCCAATACTGCCTTACCCAACGAGAGAACTGACATGCAAGCCAACACCACTGTACTCAATGTCAATGGTATTGAGGTCATCTACAACCATGTGATTTTGGTACTCAAAGGGGTGTCGCTGCAGGTGCAGCAAGGTCAAATCGCGGCGTTGCTTGGTGGCAACGGCGCGGGCAAAACCA
>JAYNLI010000123.1:1218-1801 GCA_038111655.1 Bordetella sp. | reverse complement strand
ATTCACAACCTTAGGCAGATGCTCCTGAGGGATTTTTTTGGGGCCATACCCGGTTTCAAGGGCCGAACTTAAATCTCTAACGGCAGCATGGGTCTCACGCTGAATACCTCGCGAACGACGCGCTCCCTGCTGCAAAACCATCTCGATCGGATTCGAGGAATCGTCTACTGCAACCATGCAGGCTCCTTCTCCATACGGCTGTTTAGAATGCGCCCGAGTGTGAACCTGCAAATGCCCTTCATGCCTGGGTTGAGTCGCCTAATCTCAGCCGCCGCCATATCAATGCGAATATCCTTACAGTTCACGGACGAGAGAGCCTCCACTGTGTGCAGAGCGGGAATCCCGGCAAGACCCTCGGCAACTCCCAGCACGCTGCCTGGACCCAAAATAACCTCTTCCGCGTTCTGATCCAATGGAATGCGACGGGCTTCTCCCGAGGTAACGACGTACCCATAGACCGGCACCTCGCCCGCCTTGGTAAGTGCATAGCCCGAACCAAAAACACCCACCTGAAGCGCCTGGCTAGCCCAGACCTGAAAAAACAACCGCTGCTGCCCACTTAGGTAATTGTCATCAAAAAAGT
>JAYNLI010000123.1:0-1208 GCA_038111655.1 Bordetella sp. | reverse complement strand
TCAACCACCGAACGATCAAGACTGAACTGTTGCGTCACTGGGAGTCCTGTGATGGGATGGCTTTTTTCGTTTATATCTTTTTCGACCTTTTCGGAAAGACCTTAAGCGAAGAACCTAAAGCTTTTGGCCAAAACCCATGCGGGTGGTAATGTCTGGCTTCTCGAGCCCAACAAGAAAAAACCCCTGGCTGTCCTACTGTCAAGGCTTGCCTTCGTGCATAGAGAGGACCACAATAGGAACCAAGGGGCCGACCTGGTTTCGACGTGGGTAATGAAGGAGCGCAGGGCATACCGAGGACCGATGACCTCGTAAATACATTCGGAAATCAATAAACGCCAACGACGAGCGTTTCGCTCTCGCCGCTTAAACCCGGCGGGCGCTGCACCGGTTCTCTGATGGGCCGGGTGGGGTAACACCCGCTGCAGTGTCATTTACATCAGATCGTCATAGGCCACGCCGCGGGGCCATATGCCTAAAACCAGTGGATCGCCAGCTGCCGGCCTGTCTGTCGGCTAAGCAGCTTGGTTAAATTTAAATAGACCGACTAAGTATGTAGAACTGTCTTTGGACGACTTGCGGACGCGGGTTCGATTCCCGCCGGCTCCACCAAAAACACAAAAAGCCCCTGGTGGGCTTTTTGTGTCTCTCGATAGGGTTTTTTGGAGCCGTTAACACTTGTTATCAGTCCATTTCCGACGCATACGTCGTTAGAGAGCCAGATGCGTCTATCTGAGACTCCAAACGTGACATTCCCAACCAAATACGCGAGCATTAGAGGCCTTGACTATCTCCATACTCATTAACAGCCTTGGGGGCCTTGCCCTTATTCTGCTCGGCATGGCCATGATGACCGATGGCCTTAAAACAGGCACCGGCCAAACCATTAAGCGGCTTCTCGAGAAGTCGACCGGCACGCCTCTGGGAGGCATCTCAACAGGCTTTTTGACAACTGCCATTGCCCAGTCGTCCGGGGCCATTACGGTGGCGCTCATTGGTTTTGTGAACGCTGGGGTTATGTCGGTTCGGCAGGCCCTTGGCGTAATTTACGGCACAAACATCGGGACCACCGTCACCGCCTGGCTTGTTGCCCTCCTTGGTTTTGGACTCAAGATTGATCTCTTGGCCCTGAGCCTTTTGGTTGTTGGCGTAGCAATGCGCCTCAGCAGCGAACGTCGCGGGCGCCAGGCCATTGGCGAGGCACTTGCCGG
>JAYNLI010000122.1:0-1824 GCA_038111655.1 Bordetella sp. | reverse complement strand
GTTCCACTTGTGCAGAAGTAGAACGCGGCCCACCGCATAGCGAAAGCGCTGGTTGGAGTCCTCCTGCAAATCGGGCGACGCAAAGCTCAAAGGGTCTACGCCCTGCCAAGCTTCCGTCTGACGCAGACTCTGGGTGTCGCCCTTCACCGCAAAAACCATCGGCCGCAAAGAAAAAGTCGACTGGTTTTGAAGGTTCCAGCTGACCTGCCCACGCAGGCTTAGCCCAAGACGCTCTTGCTGCGAATGCGTCTGCGATGTCTGACCGGAAGGGGTTGAGGGATCAGCAGTGGGCACAAACTTTAGCGACTGCTTAGACTCACTGTCTCGTTTACGGCCAAAAAGAGTAGAGGAAATCATGGACCCATCACCCAGCCAGGCGCCTTGCTGAGTAAGGCCAAGCCGAAAGCCCTTGAGATCAAGCTCACCCAGGCTTAGGCCCAGGCTAACGTCTTTGCGGCCGTGTGCCTGGCCCTCGCGCGTAATGATGTTGACGCTACCGGCTACGGCCTGCGCACCGATCTCAGCGGTAGGCACACGAATAATTTCCAAGCGTTCAACCTGTTCAGGCTGAATAGAGTCGATCGTGAACCCTCGGCCCGCGGGTTGGCCGTCGATAAGAATCTGGGTGTAGCCCTCGGCCATGCCACGCAAACGGGGATTGCCGCCACCCGAGGGCACAGTGACACCGGGTTGACGGCGCAGCACGTCCTCAAGGCTGGTGTCCCCGTACTTCTGGATTTCTTCGCGGCCCACCAAGGTTTTCGAGGCATTCGAGAACCGGCGTTGCTGAAGGTCGTTGGGGCGTTGAGCGCGAACCTCGACATCTTGCAGGCTGTTGGCGTCCGGTTCGAAACCTTCTGACATGCCTTGAGCCCTAGCAAGGCTTGGGCCACTACCCACCGCCGAAAAGGTCACCAAGACCCCCAAGAGGGGGCCTTGGATGGCATGAAACGTCGCTCTAATCACACCTCAGTGTGAGGCTTTCTTTACGGAATAAGAACGCTGCAGCCTGTGGTCTTACGCGCCTCAAGGTCGGTATGCGCCCGAACAACCTCGGACAGTGGGTAGGTCTGATCAATTTTTATTTAGATCTTCCCACTTGCTATGTGCTTGATAAGCTCGCCTGAACTAAGCTCCAATTCTGCTCGAGTGGCGGTGTAAGGAATAAGAGAGGGCCTGGTTAGAAATAGATGGCCATTGAGTTGGTTGAGATCAACCGGGGAACCTTGCCCGAGGCGTTACCAAAGCTCACCATCAGGCCGTACTTGCGCAGGCACTGCAGCGAGCGCTCTCAGGTAGCCTTACCCACCGGGTCGTAGACGACATCGACACCTCGTCTATTCGTGATTTCTTCCGCCCGGGCCACAAGGTCTTCGGTGTTGTAATTAATGACATGGGAAGCCCCATGGGCCTGCCGGCATAAGCCACGCGGTCACCAGGCTTAACATGCTCAACAACCTTGCCCACGGCCTCGACCACGCGAGCCCCCTCCATGCCAAGCACGGTTGGCAAAGACTCGGCAGGGTAAACCCCGCTTTGGAAAATAAACGTCAATGTAGTTAAGCCCAACGGCATGATGATGCACCAGTGCCTCGCCTGGGCCAGGTTTGCCAAACGGAAGGTCCACAATGGACATAACCTGAGGGCCGCCGAAGGCTGAAATTTGTACGGCTTTAGTCATTGAAGTCTCATGGAATTTGTGAACAGACTCCCGACATTACTCAAAGTGAGAACGAATTTGCGCTGCACAGAGCCATAACCAGAAGACGATGGTGGCCAAGGGCGGAATCGAACCACCGACACAAGGATTTTCAGTCCTCTGCT
>JAYNLI010000121.1:0-1851 GCA_038111655.1 Bordetella sp. | reverse complement strand
GAACGAAAGTCAATGCGGCCAAAGGGAATGTCTTGCGGAAGTCGTTCATGAGCCAGCGAGACAAGATTGGGTGAAAGGTCAACGGCCGTTACCCGCGCACCCAGTCTTGCGAGGTCAATCGCAAGAAGTCCCGTGCCACAGCCTGCATCAAGAACGCTGCAGTCCGCAAACCGCTCGTCAAGACCAAGCCAGTTGACCAACATGCCGCGCATCTTGGCGCGCCCTGCGCGCACCGTAGCCCGCACACCACTCAGAGGTGCGTCAGACGTCAGACGCGCCCAGGCCTGCACAGCAGTGCGGTCAAAGTAATGACCAATGCGGCGGCGGCGCTCCAAATAGTCCATCAGTCAAACCCCAACAAATCAAAGATCTCACGGTCTTTTAGTGACTCGGGAGCAAGAGGGTCGGTCCCGGCCCAGAGACGCGCCGCAAGCCGCAGATACTCTTCTTTCACCGTATCGAGCTCGGGCGAGGACTCCATTTCAAAGAGGGTGGACTTTTTAAGGCGGCTACGACGAATGACATCAAGGTCGGGGAAGTGGGCAAGACGCTCAAGACCGACCCGACTTGCAAATTTATCGATTTGGTCGGTGTCCTGGCTGCGGTTGGCAATGACACCCCCAAGCCTTACCTTATAGTTCTTTGCCTTGGCACCAATGGCCTGCACGATTCGGTTCATGGCAAAAATCGAGTCGAAATCGTTGGCGGCCACAATGAGGGCGCGTTCGGCATGCTGTAAAGGCGCGGCAAAACCGCCGCAGACCACATCCCCCAGCACATCAAAAATAACAACATCGGTCTCATCGAGCAGGTGGTGCTCTTTTAAAAGCTTCACGGTCTGACCCACCACATAGCCACCACAGCCAGTGCCTGCCGGAGGGCCGCCGGCCTCGACACACATGACGCCGTTGTAGCCCTCGTAGACAAAGTCTTCGATACGCAACTCTTCGCTATGGAACTCCACCGACTCCAGGACATCGATCACGGTAGGCACCAACTTTTTGGTGAGCGTGAAGGTGGAGTCGTGCTTAGGGTCGCAACCAATTTGCAAGACACGCTTACCAAGCTTAGAGAAAGCCGCCGATAAGTTGGATGAGGTTGTGCTTTTGCCAATGCCACCCTTGCCGTAGACCGCAAAGACTTTGGCATTTCCAATTTGCAGGTTGGGGTCAAGCTGAACCTGCAGACTGCCCTCACCATCGGGAGGTGCCTGACGCTTAATTTCAGCAAACGGTACGGTTACAGTGTTCATGATGCTGCCCCCTGGTAAACACCTTCAATACGATCCTCAAGTTGCTCGCCTGCGCGACGCAGGGCTTCTAAAGTTTTTTCATCGGGCGTCCAGTAACAACGCTCCGAGGCCTCAAGCAGTCGGCCGGCAAGCTTGGCCGAAGCCTTTGGGTTCAGCTCAGCCAGTCGATGGCGCATGGCCTCATCGAGTACAAAAGTGTTGGTGAGTTGCTGATAGACCCAAGGCTGTACCTGGCCTGTGGTGGCCGACCAGCCCATGGTGTTGGTGAGGTGCGCCTCAATTTGACGAACACCCTCGTAGCCATGATCAAGCATGCCCTCGTACCACTTCGGATTCAGCATGCGTGTGCGTGTCTCAAGTGCCACCTGCTCGGAAAGGCTTCGTACCAGCCCACTGCCCGTGGTCTGGTCACCAATGTAAACAGGCGTCTCGCTGGGTGCCTGGCCTGCCTTTAACGCCACCTGGCCAGCCTGTTTGGCTCGACGTACGGCACGACTGACACCACCCAAAGTGTCGAAGTAGTTATCAACGCTGGTGACACCAATTTCAATGGAGTCAAGGTTTTGATAGGCCAGCGAGACGTCTTTAAGCACCGACTG
>JAYNLI010000120.1:0-1885 GCA_038111655.1 Bordetella sp. | reverse complement strand
GGGGACGCGACGCCTTCATCATCTTCACCAGCGTAGCCATGTGGGCAAAGCCGCCTACCTTACCGTAAGTGCGCGCCGCCTTCTCGAAGTCAAGGAAGGTATAGGCATGCGCCCAAGCCGAATTGGCTGGGACATTAAAGTGCTTAAGAAGCGATTCGCCCACGAAATGTGGAGGCCTCCCCAGCATTTCGCCTAACCCAATATTAACGCTGGGTTCCCGAAAATAAACCGGCAGCAACTGAGCATGACAATCGGTAAAGTGAAGAAAACTTACATTTCCAAACTTTGGAATTTCATACAGCTTTTCACCCTTAGTTGCGGCAGCATTTGCCTCTTGCCAGCTACCGAACATGCCGCTGGCCGTGGCCGCTGCCATCACACCCATAAATTCACGCCGATTCAAACTCATACGAGGATTCCCGAAAAAATAGGCCGTCAACGACGGCCGATAGCAAAGCTAAAAGGTAAACCCAGAGACTAAACCGCTTTTACATGAAGTTCCAGGTAGCGCCTAGCCCCTACCTGGAATGCCCTCACACAAATCAGTTATTGTTCACTGGCGAATTCGGATCTAACAGAAGTGCCATTAAGTCTTTCATCTGTGCTTCTGTGAGAATTTCTGAATGACCAAAGCGTGGCATGTTGGTACAGGCGTTGTAAGCCTTCGCGTTATAGATCTTCCCCCAGGTGTATTTGAGGACTGTCTCGGAGTTGCCTCGAAGCTTACCGTACTGATAAAGACTTGGGCCGAGCGTACCGTAAGAAATTTCCGCCTTGGAAATTTGGTGGCAGTTGTAACAGTTACCACCATTCGGCTTGCCCGGCTTATCCCTCCAAGTTCCCCCTTTTCCGCTCTGGGCGAGCTTCTCACCAGCCTTCCAGTCACCTAAGAAGTTACCGTCAGCAGGCATTTTGATCGACCGCATATTCTCTGACTCAATCGCCTTACGTGTAGCAGAGTCGAGATCTTTCCCGGCAACAGCCGCCTCGGTACAGGCCACATTGACAGAGTCTTGGTTTAGCCATTCCATCTTGGACTGACCCGTGGGCTTAAATGATTTGGTGATTACTGCCTTCGACATCTTGTCGAGTTCTGCAGAAGAGTACATGGCTGCACACCCCGCCAACCCCACAACGATTGCAATCGATCCAAATAATGTGAACTTCTTCATCGTCTTACCTCCATTTATCGCTTAAGGGCCGGTGCGAGCGATGAGACGCCCTTGCCATTAACACCCATGTACACCTGCAGAGCAACAGTGGCCTCCGAGCCATACACCGGCTCAGGGAATCGCTGCTGTCGATAGCAGTCATTCAGCCTCTTTTGCATTGGCCACAACTGACCGTTACCAACACGGTAGGCAGGCCAGGAAGTAAAAGCCTTACCTGCTGGCTCGTTTCGCGTGAGATTAGGGAGTCCTTGAAGTCGAATCCGCACGCCATCCTGGGCATGGCACGTGGCACACGCAAAGTCGTAGGGGCCGGCCCGGTAAAAGAATACGCGCTTTCCAACCTCATAAAGACGTTTTTCCTCGGAATGGCCCTGGGGAACCGCTACGGGCATACCCTTGGAACTGGCAGCAACGAAGGTTGCAAGTGCGATGATCTTCTTGTGATCGTCTTTGTTGTACTTCGAGTCCTTAACGTCGATTCCTTGCAGCGTCCTCATGCAATGAGCAAGACGCATCTCCAGGTCCATAACCTTGCCTGCATCCTGAAAGTATCGAGGAAGCGAAACATAAGCACCTTTAACGACCCCGGGGCCAAGACCGAGGTCACACTGCTCAAGCGATACATTCTTAGGACCCGCTTTTTTAGCCCAAAGCTCTTGACCTTCCATCTCAAAAAGCTCGGCAGGGTTTCCGTCCGCAATGAGCTCACGATA
>JAYNLI010000119.1:0-1931 GCA_038111655.1 Bordetella sp. | reverse complement strand
CCGCGAAAGAGAAGCAAGACGCCGTTCGCTCTCAGGCAGCCAGTGATTTGCCCGTAAAGCTACTGGGGGAAAGTCGCGGGGATGTGTTCGCTGGTATCTGAACGATAAACCTGCGGATGAGGGGCGGTGGAGGGGATTAGCGCTCCAAGATATTTATGTGCCCCCATCCGTACATCAGTGGCTAAGAAAGTGGGCAGTTCAAGGCTCTTTAACCTCAGTATGGGGCTTGAAATTGACGTTCAGCTCTTCTGTCCAAACTTCCTTGAGAGCACCTTCTGCGGCAGCTCTGCTTAGCAGTCGGTCAGGCACCATGATGGCGTCGTGGATGGGCAGAGACACGATATCAAGCTTCATGAGGCGCTCCATCGTCTTCATCATGATGGCGCCCTCTAAGCTCTGTAGTTTTAGTCCCAGCCCCTCATTGAACGGGATTAAAGGGTAGGTCTGTTTGGCTTGCTCCATGACCGCTCTAAATAGGGGCGCTGGGATGGCTTCCCCATCGTCATCGTCAGGGTGGGCGGCTCCCCATTCGTTCCTCCCTGCGTTCCTTGAGCCAATGCTTCGGTTAATAACCAACTTGACCTGATTACGGGTCACCCCAAGCCTGTTGGCGATGTCTATGTAAGGGTCAGGGGCTATCTCTTCTTTTTGAAATATCGCTGCTGCCATCCTTAGGTGGTTCGCCTTGAGGTCTATCTCAATCACAGGAGAGCCATTGATAAGGGTGTTGAGCCTCACCTTAGCCTTCCTAGCGGGTAGGCGCTGGATGTCTGTGTAGACCCTGCCACCGTTGAGGAAGTAGGGTTCCTCGTGCTTCCTAAAAAGGAGGTTAATGGGGGCTTTAAGGGCGTAGGTCTGCTGGCTCAGATACTCGTTCAGGGTAGCCAAGGCAGCAATCTCAGGGTGTTCGTTGTCTAGCTCCGTTACAGGCTCTCTAAGACGCGTCTTGCCCTTCCTCCCCTCCTGTACCTCATCCCACGTTTTGAACATGTAGGGTGGCTTAAATGGCTTCTCTACGAGGTAAACCCACCCCACCAGCATCTGTTCCAACTCAGGGGTTGGGGCGTACATCGTGGCATTGCCTGAAAAGCTGTTCCCTGTAACAGGAGGCTCTAACCAGCCCATCTCTACCATCTTGTCCAGCACAGCCGTGGTTGACCCGTAAGAGAGGTACAGAGAGTCCCTGAGGTATTCCCCCTGTGTGTAAGCACTCTTCTTGCGAGATATGGCTAACCAGTCCCTCGTGAAGACACACTGAGCCAAATTGGACAGTATTAGCCTCGCAGCACCCCTGACAGCCTTCTTATCAGCCTCCCTCAGTCGGTTAACCGCGGAAGTAATTTCATCCAACAAAGGGGCGACAGTGGTTTTGTACTCCCCGCTGCGTCTTAGTGTTTGATATTGAACATAACGAGCATTTCTCCTCTCAGGGGCTTTGCGGGCTAGCTTCTTTGCCTCTTCGTAAGCTGCATTCATGGGCATAAAAAAGAAGTGGTTCCCTATATAGCGTAGGAGGAGGAGGCTTGGAGGTTGGTGGTGGTAGACATGGAGGGAATGATTAACGTTTGTGGTGATAAATTACATAATAAAGACAACCACTTACAGAGTACAACCTCCAATTACAGAGGGTGCAGTGCAGATTGCACTGTGCAGTTCACCTGATACCCCTGACTGTTGAGGGGGGTGTTGATAATTAATCTATCTCAACCGTGGGGCACTGCACCGGCAGACAAACAAAAGGAGGGAATGGCTGCAACCGCTTATTGATATTTGTAGCCCTTCTCCTCCATGCAACTCTGTAACCATAGCCTCCTGCGGGTGTCAGCCTCTGCCGATTCCATCTTCCTGTCCAACAGATACGCTGCCCCGAAAGATTCCTTCAAGTCATAAGCAGACTGGCTAAATCTATCAACATCAGCAACCTTTTCAAG
>JAYNLI010000118.1:0-1940 GCA_038111655.1 Bordetella sp. | reverse complement strand
CCGTATTTCATAAGGTCGGAGACCATCCAGAGGTCTTGCGGCGTGTTGACCACAATGGGGCGCTCGTCGGTGGTAACCGCACGCACCGTTTGATTGTCAATGACAGCCGAGCGAATACGCCCTTGACGCGCCTCTTCCATAAACTGGGAGTAGGAGATTTCAAGGCCTCGTTGCTGGCCACCATCAAACTGACGGAAGACCGAAAAGAGAACCAGTGCGATGACCATCCATATGGCCACTTTGGAAAACACGTTATTCAATGCGTTGCTCCTTGGGAAAGACCCAAAAACATAGGATACCCGGCTTAGTCTTTGGTTTCATCCGTTTTCGATTGATTTTTTAAATCCCGTCCTAAGAGAAAAACTTCAGCCGATTCGGCCCGAGAGGCGCCAGGCTTACGCTGATAGACCCTCTGGAAGACTTTTTTAAAGGCCTCCACGAGCTGACTAAACCCGCTTCCCTGAAAGGTCTTGACCAGCAAAGCCCCATTGGGCTTGAGCTGCTGGGCCGCGAATTCAAGGGCAAGCTCGCCTAAATGCATCACTCGCGCCGAGTCGGCCACCCCTACACCACTTAAATTGGGGGCCATATCCGATAAAACAAGGTCAACCCTACGCCCATTAAGCCATTGGTCAATCTGAGCAAGAATCTCAGGCTCGCGAAAGTCACCTTGCAGAAACTCCACGCCTGCAACCGGGTCCATGGGTAGAAGGTCGATGGCCAGAATGCGAGAGGCCTGGCCGGTAACCCGCTCGCGTAACACCTGAGACCAGCTGCCAGGAGCCGAGCCCAGGTCAACGATGTACTGGCCGGGCCTTAAAAGCCGATCTTTCTCGTCAATTTCCAGCAGCTTGAAGGCGGCCCGCGACCGATAGCCCTTTTGCTGAGCCTGGCGAACGTAGGGGTCCGTGATATGCCGCTGAACCCAGGCCCGATTGGTCTTATTCTTACTCGTAGCGGACCTCGAGGATCTCAACGTCGCGTGCGCCGCCGGGCGCTTGAACGCTGACCACGTCGCCGGCGGACTTGCCAATGAGCGCTCGGGCGATGGGACTTGAGACGGAAATTTTGCCAAGCTTAAGGTCGGCTTCGTCTTCACCAACAATTTGATAAACGCTTTCTTTGTCTGACTCGAGGTCGAGCAACTGAACCGACGTCCCAAAAACCACCCGTCCGTCTTGCTCCAGGCTTTTGGGGTCGATGATTTGCGCGGTTGCAAGCTTGGACTCAAGTTCGGCAATACGGCCCTCGATAAAGCCCTGACGCTCTTTGGCTGCGTCGTACTCGGCGTTTTCGGAGAGATCGCCCTGGGCGCGGGCCTCGGCAATGGCATTGACCACGGCGGGGCGCTCTTCGTGCTTAAGTCGGTGAAGCTCGGCCCGCAACAGCTCGGCGCCATGCACGGTTAAAGGGGTGGTGGTCATTGCAGTTCTTTCTGTGAAGGAAGTGGCTTACACCAACTCGGCATGCAGCGACTGAAGGTCGTAGACCTGAAGCCGTGACTCAGTCATTGCAAGCATACCGTCCACGGCCGCGCGGGCGCCAGCCAGGGTGGTGTAGGTGGTGATGCGCTGCGAGAGACCCGTGGTTCGAATGGAGCGCGAGTCGGCCATTGCCGAGCGCTTTTCTTCAACCGTGTTAATGATGAAGGCAACCTCGCCATTTTTAATGAGATCGACGACATGAGGGCGTCCCTCGGCAACTTTGTTCACAACCGAAACAGCAATGCCAAGCTCGGCAATGGCAGCTGCCGTACCACGGGTTGCAATAAGCCGAAAGCCCAGTGCATTGAGCTTACGGGCAAGCTCACCAATGCCCGATTTGTCGGCATTTTTAATGCTTATAAAAGCTGCAGGGGCAATGCCCGAAGCCGAGGCAACGGCCTCGGGAAGACGAATGCCTGCGCCAAGCTGCGATTTCACGAAGGCCTCGGCAAAGCT
>JAYNLI010000117.1:0-1941 GCA_038111655.1 Bordetella sp. | reverse complement strand
ACGCATTTTTAGGGATGATGGAGCCAGAGGAGGCGCAAGCCCAACCCGAAGCCCCAGAGACTGAGAATGAGGAAGTCGTAGAAGAAGTTGAGTACGAAGCTGCGGATTCAGAGGAATCTGATGACTATGCTGAAGAAGAGCAGGAAGAAGAACCCACTCCCACCTACAAAGTAAAAGTAGGCAAGGAAGAGGTCGAGGTTCCGCTTGATGAGCTTCTTAAAGGTTACTCACGAACTGCTGACTACACACGCAAGACTCAGGAAATAGCAGAGACCCGCAAGGCTGTAGAAGCGGAGAGGGCTAAGATTGAGGAAGCGGCAAGACTCCGAGATACCTACGCACAGCGGTTAGAGGTGATAGAGCAGATGCTCAACCAAGACTCTGGCGAGGATCTAGCAACGCTGAAAGAGACTGACCCTATCGGTTATGCGGTAAAAGTTGCCGAGCAAGCAGAGCGTGAGAAGCAATTAAACGCGGTGCGAGCAGAGCGACAAAGGCTTGCCCAACAACAACAGGCAGAACAAAGCGAGAGGCTAAAAGCCCACCTTGCTGCGGAAGCCCAGAAGTTAGCTGAGGCAATTCCAGATATGTCAGACCCTGTAAAGGGCCAAGCAATCCGTACCGACATTAGGAACTACGCGCAGAAGTTAGGATTCTCAGAGCAGGAACTGGCTCAGGTCTATGACTCTCGTGCGGTAACAGCACTCTACAAAGCGATGCAATACGACAAATTAGTATCTAACAAGGGCGAGGCCACCAAGAAGGTTAGCCAAGCTCCTAAGATGCTCAAACCTGGAACGTCCACGCCAGAGGCGCGGGTAAGCCAGGAAGTAAAACAACTGCGAGGCCGCTTAAAGAAATCTGGCAAAGCTAGAGACGCGGCATCGTTATTTGAACGATTCTTATAAAGGAAATAAAAATGGCTGCAACCTTTTCAGCACATACCGTCATTGGTCAACGTGAAGACCTTAGCGATGTTATTTATGACATCTCCCCCCAAGACACGCCCATTATGTCGTCTATCGGCAAGTCCAAGGCTACCGCTGTGTATCACGAGTGGCAGACCGACTCCCTTGCTGCTTCCACGACTGCTAACGCCCTTGTAGAAGGTGCTGACGCTACGGACGCAACTGTAACGCCCACCACCCGTATCGGTAACTACACGCAGATCGTTGGTAAGACCATCCGCGTATCTGGAACGCTGGAAGCTGTTGATAAGGCAGGAAGAAAATCTGAAAAGGCCTTTCAACTTGCTAAAGGCGCCGCAGAAATGAAGAGGGACATAGAGACCATCATTACGGCTAACCAAGGCCAGACCGCTGGTAACGCTACAACGGCTCGTAAGATGGGTTCACTCCTGTCCTACATCAAGACCAACTCTTCTGTTAACGGTACGTCCGTGACTGGTGTTGATCCCACAACCATCGGTGTGTCTACTCGTACAGACGGTACGACTCGTACCTTTACTGAGGCTCTTCTTAAGGATGTTATTCAGGAAGTGTTCGTTTCTGGTGGTACGCCTACCCTTGCTGTTATGCGTCCTGCGCTTAAGCAGAAAGTTTCTGGCTTTACTGGAAACGCTGCCTACCGCGTTAATACCGACAACTCGGTTGGTAATGTGACCGTGGTTGCTGGTGCTGACCTGTACCAGTCGGACTTTGGCATCCTCCAGCTTGTGCCTGATCGCTTTATGCGGACTTCTGACCGTGATGTTCTCATCCTTGATCCTGAGTTCGCTGCACTTGCTTACCTCCGTCCTTTCCAGACCAAAGATCTGGCAATCAACGGTGACAGCGAGCGTTCGCAGATCATTGCTGAGCTTACGCTTGAGGTTCGTAACGAAGCCGCACACGGTATCGTTGCAGACTTAGACGCTACCAAGTAGTTGCTGTAAAATGGGGGGTGGGTAACTGCCCCCCTATTTAGGAGTTATATGCCTAA
>JAYNLI010000116.1:0-1955 GCA_038111655.1 Bordetella sp. | reverse complement strand
AAATAGATGTTTACGGCGCAAGCATTTCGACCAACCTCTCTGGGTGGTCTGTCGGCGCCGAATTAAGTCATAGCCCTAATTACCCTGCCCAGGTTAACGCGGGGGACATTCTTACGGGGACGTTAGCGGGCGTTGGACCTTTTCGTGACACTGTCCTAGCGGGCATGGCTCGCGGCGTTGGAACGAAGCTTAATGGCTTTGATCGTGTGGCGAAGTCTCAGGTACAGGTTAATGGCATCAAGATATTGCCGGGTGTTATGAACGCAGCGCAGGGGATTTTTGCCGGTGAGGTAGCTTTTCAACATGCAGACGTTCCCAATCACAAGGATCTGGGTGCCGATCGTTATGGGCGTGCGTTCATCTTCGGTACGGGTTACCACCCCTCGTTCCCCGCAACAATTCCTTCTGAGGGTGCATGGTGTGCAGCATTTGCGGCAACCAGTGGTGCAACGGGAAATGCACAACAAGACGGATGTAAAAACGACGGTTATGTCACCAAGAACTCCTGGGGTTACCGCCTTCGCTTAGGTCTTGAGTACCCAGGGTTTATGGGAACCTCCGCCACCTTCTACCCGACCATCAGCTTCTCGCATGACGTCAAGGGCTACTCGGTGGACAACCAGTTCATTGAAGATCGTCAAACCCTTGGTCTAAGTGGCCGGTGGAACATCAACAAGGTGCATAACGTTGAGGTTTCGTACGTGCGCTACGGCGATCAGGCCAAATACGACCCTTTCCGCGATCGCGATTTCTACAGCCTTGTTCTTAGCACGACGTTTTAAGTCATAACGCGAGACAGAAGGGGCTTTTGACAAAGCCCCTTCGTCTTTTGAGAATGGCGCTGTTTTAAAGAAAGGATTAATCTATGCAAAACCTGCGCAGACGTTTATTGGCTTTGACTTCAAACGCCTACGCCCTTCGCATTGCTTCGGTAGTGCTTCCTGGCCTTGGGGTTACAGGCAAGGCCCAAGCCCAAGCGGTATCTTATTCGGGAGCTTTGGCAGCAGCGAATGCCGACGGCTCGATTCCCGCTTACACCGGTGGGCTTATGAAGCCGCCTGCGGGCTACAGCCCTGAAAAAGGTTACATCGACCCCTTTGCTTCAGAAAAGCCCCTCTTCACCATTACGGCATCGAACGCCGATCAGTACGAAGACTTTCTTTCCGTGGGTAGCCTTGCCCTTTTAAAAAAGCAGCCCGCCTTTAAGATGCCGGTTTACAAAACGCACCGCACGGCCGGCCTGCCAGATGCAGCTAAGAAAACCATTCTTCACCCAACACCTAAAAGCGGTGAAGAAGCCATGGCCAACTTTCTGAATCGCTACTCAGGTGGCGGCTTTGACCGTGAATACTCCTGGTTTCCTGTGCGTGCTAATGGTGACTTCTATCGTGTGGGCTACACCGACAAGGCGGTCTATGCCGAGAATATGACGCCCCCACAAACTGATACGGGTCTGCAGCTTGCATTTTTATCCCGCTACACCGCGCCGTCATCCTTGGCCGGCACCATTTATATGGTGTACGAATATCTAGACCCCATAGCGAACCCTCGCGCGGCCTGGGTTTACAGCCCCGGTCAGCGACGCGTGCGTCGCGCGCCAGACCTGGCGTACGACAATGTGGCCGACGGTACCGAAGGCATGCGGGTGACCGACCAGTACTTTGGTTTTAACGGAGCACTAGACCGCTACGACTGGAAGTTGGTTGGTCGCAAAGAAATGATCGTGGCCTACAACACCTACAAGGTTGGCAGTAAAGCGCTGAAATACTCCGACATCGTTCGCAAAGGCTCGGCCAATTCGGAGTACATGCGTTATGAAAAGCACCGTGTCTGGGTGGTCGAAGCCACATTAAAGTCGGGTAGTAAGCATATTTACGGTAAGCGCGTCTTCTTTTTGGATGAGGACAGCTGGATGATTCTGCAAGAAGACTGCTACGACACCCGCGGTGACATTT
>JAYNLI010000115.1:0-1959 GCA_038111655.1 Bordetella sp. | reverse complement strand
ATAGGGAAGCCAGGACTCGAGCCAGTTAAACACCGTCTCGCGGGCACGGTCGGGGGTTGGACGAAGATCCGGACGGTCGGGCACCTGCAGGGTTCTGCGGCGCCACTGCCCCCCAATAATGCGTACCTGCCCCATGTCAGACGTCAGCCCTTGAGCCTAAGGGCTGGGTGAACCCGCCACGATTACCGTTGCCATGCCTCGGCCGCCAAACCTCTGGTTAAGCACGTTCTGAATATCTTCTTGCGTGACAAGTTCAATACGATCTGTCCAGGTCTCAAGGTAGTTGGCGGGCAGCCTGTAGAACTGAATCGCAGCCAGGTTATCAATGAGCTTGCGATTGCTGTCGAGCCGAAGGGCAAAACCTCCAATAAGGTTCTTTTTTGCGGCAGCCAGTTCCTCTTCGGTGGGACCTTTTGAAATGAAGTCGGTGAGCGTCTCGTTCACCACCTTAAGGGCCTCGGCGGCTTGGTCGCGCTGCGTTTGCAGCCCAAGAAAGAAAGGGCCGGTCTGCGCCAAGGGCTGAATGACAGAAAAGACACTGTAGGCCATGCCTCGCTTCTCACGGATCTCCTTGGTGAGGCGAGAGACAAAGCCACCCCCCCCAAGCACATGGTTTGCCACAAGCAGAGGAAAGTAGTCGTCAACCTCGTGGCGAGTAAGAACGGGAAGGCCCATCCAGATATGGGCCTGACTTGCAGGATGTTCAATACGAATAGCCTGCCCAGAAAGCGACGGCTTAGGCGCAGGCCCAAGACTTGAGCGGAAGTTGGTCAAGGCAGCAAGGGTCTGATCGCGCTCCGATGTGCCTGCATCCATAAGACCCTGCACCCTTTCCACCAGCTGCTTGGCCTCGGCAAGACGCAGGTCGCCGACAATGGCAAGGCTCATACGCTCGGGCTTCCAGTAGAAACCATGAAAGGCTACGAGTTGATCGCGTGACAGGGCGTTTAACGAGGCCTCAGACACGAGCGCACCGTAAGGATGGCCTGGATACATGGCCTGCCAAAGGGCTCGGGTTGCGAGTGTCTGCGGTCGGGTCAAAGATTCCTTCTGACCCACTGCACTGCTTGCGCGTTCGCGCTCAAAGACAGACTCAGCAATGGAAGGCTCCGCAAGAACGCGGGCAATAAGCGCTAGGGCTGCATCACGCACCTTGGGGTCTGAAAGAAAGCGAAACCGCAGGCTTACGCGGTCGCGCGAGGTACTAACGGACTGCTCAATGGCAAGGTCTGCCCATACCTCACCGATTTCCGACTCGCTTAGAGCGGGCCGATTGTCCTGAGACCGCACGCCTGTCATAACAAGTTGCGACGTAAGGTCTGCCAGGCCTTCAAGGCCTTCGGGATCCCAACGGCTGCCGGCGTCAATTTCGATGGCAAGGTCGATCATGGGAATGTCTTGGGCCTGCTGGAAGACAACCCGGCTGTTCTTGGTGGAGACAAACTGAATGACTCCTGGCCTGGTCTCAGCGTTTGACTGTGCACTAAGGGCTGGACTGGCATAGAGACCAAGAACGGTAAGGCTTCCAATAAAAAGGATCGAAAAAAGGCTCGATGTCAGAACTACAGGGGAGGGGGAAAACCGAGAAGTCATGTCTGCCTCAATGCGCCTTAGTGACGAAGAATGTTGGTGCCTAGCCCCCGCCGCGCAGCCGCCTGTGGGTCGGTGGGTTTAAGCGTAACGGTGGTGCGGTTCTCATCACGCAACACCGATTCTGCCACGCGGTTGATGTCCTCGGCTTTAATATCGTCGAGCATAACAAGCCAAGCCATTCGGTCCGAAAGGGGACGGCCCGTCATGGCCAGACGACCTGTGACCATGGCGCGTGCAAAAAGCGAATCTTGTTGGTAAACCTGGCTTGCTTTTGCCTGTCGTCGGACGCGTTCAAGCTGGCTCTCGCTTACGCCTTTGCCAAGAAACTCTTTAATCACCTCGTTAATGGCGCCTTGAAGCTCTTGA
>JAYNLI010000114.1:0-2098 GCA_038111655.1 Bordetella sp. | reverse complement strand
AATCGAACCCCCGACCCACAGCTTAGAAGGCTGTTGCTCTATCCAACTGAGCTACCGGCAGATGGGGGCCTGGCCAAACCCCACGGTATCACAGCCTTATGTCTGTGGTCGGGGTGGAGAGATTCGAACTCCCGACCCTCTGCTCCCAAAGCAGATGCGCTACCAGGCTGCGCTACACCCCGAGAGAGGCAGAGTATAGCCCAACCGCCTGCTCTGAGGCGACTCGGCCTTAAGCCGTTGCAAGAAACCAGATTTCAAAAGAACTATCCACAGCATGAATGTTAAGCGGGTGGCCTTTACTAACCACACGAGAGACCTGTTCATTGGCGAGAGTGTCTATTAGCAGGCCATGGTAGGCACGCTGATCACAAGCTTCTCGGCGAATAACTGGATAGTTTTCACCGATGCCGACGGCAAAAGCCAGGCCATCTGGGCCCTTAGGCAAGATAATGCGATCAAGAGCTCATTGGTCTTAGGCCATCATGAAATAGCCGCCGTCAACATAAATGGTTTGGCCAGTCATGCCAGAGGAATCACTGCCACACAGAAAGGCTGTGAGCGCCGCAATTTCTTCCTTCGTAACAAGGCGGCGAAGTGGCGCACGCTTCGCAACGTCTTCCATGAGTTTGTCGAACTGATCGATGCCCGAGGCTGCACGTGTAGGCACCGGGCCGGGTGAGACCGCATGAACCCGCACCCCTTGAGGGCCCAGTTCTGCAGCCATGTAACGCACCAGAGATTCAAGGGCTGCCTTCACCGGACCCATAAGGCCGTAATTCGGTACCACTTCATCGGCGCCGTGATAGGTCATGGTGACAAGACTGCCCGATTGACTGAAGTGAGGCAGACAGAGCTTGGTAAGTTCGGCAAAGGAGTGGCACGAGACTGTAACGGCCTGCGCAAAGCCCTCGCGCGAGCTGTCGACGACCCGACCATGCAGATCGGCCAAAGGTACCCAGGCAATGGAGTGCACCACAAAGTCAAAGCCACCAAGATGCTCAAGGGACTCACCCACCAGCTTTTCAAGGGCCCCCTCTTGGGTGACATCACACTGAACGACGGGGATACCCAGCGGTTCTGCCACCGGTGAGGCGTAGCTCAATGCCTTCTCGTTTAGACACTGTGCAACCAGTTGGGCGCCTTGGCTATGGAGCTTTTGGAGCACGGCCGCAGCGATGCTCTTGTCGTTGGCCAGACCCATAACAAGGCCACGTTTACCCTGCAAGGCGGTTGACGATGGTGCATTCATATAAAGACTCGTGTTCAATGGGTTGGGCTAAGCAAGCCAGAAAAAGTTACGCTGACTTGATCTATTGTGCGCCGCAATGTGAGGGTTGCGCAAGCCTGTGGAAATGAAAACTTAAGTGATTGTTTTCGATTGATTGACGAGTTTTCTGCGAAACTTTTGTGTTTCAACATCGTCGGCGTTGCTAATGAATGGCGCGCCCGGCAGGACTTGAACCCACGACCCCCTGGTTCGAAGCCAGGTGCTCTATCCAGCTGAGCTACGGACGCCCAAGCTCCGACTATAGAGACTTGCCTGTACGAAGGCAAAAAACGATACTTTTCGCATGAGTCATTCCAATACACCGGAACAAGGTTTGAGACCACCTGGCCTTTTTAGAGCGAAGGTTTTAGCACCCACACGCCGCGATGTTTTACGCCGTGCGGGCCTTTGGAGCCTTCTCGCAACAAGTGCGTTTCACGGCAGCCCGGCCACTTTGGCGCAGACCGTCGGAGGCATCGCAGGAAGCGCCTCGGACACTTCATCGTGGACACTTGAAGTCGGCAAGCCCGTGCAACTGCCGAAGCTTGAGCTTCTTAATGGCAGACCCTGGCGTCTTGATGATCACCGCGGCAAGGTTGTAATTTTGGAGTTCTGGCATAGCCGATGCCCCTTCTGCATGAAGCAAAACCCCCTGCTTGATGCTTTTTTTAAAGAGCATGAGTCCAAAGGCCTTGAGGTTGTTACGGTGACGATTGATAAGAAAAAGGCCGATGCAGAGAAGTACATGAAAGACCATGGGTACCGGTTTGGCGCGGGGCTTGCCGATGCAACCTGGCATGCCATTTACAAATCGCGAAAAGGACTGCCTCA
>JAYNLI010000113.1:0-2107 GCA_038111655.1 Bordetella sp. | reverse complement strand
CACCGACCAGTAAGTCAACCAAGCCTTTGGCTTGTGCGCGGTCAATTTCATTACGCTCAAAAATGGTTACGGACGAGAGGGTCTCTGAGGCCAGCTGACTGTAGCCCCGGGCGGAAACAACAACAGGATTAAGCTCAGCAACCAACTGGGCGTAAAGCGGCGACGTCAGTAAGGCAAGAAGCCCGGTGAAAATTGGCCGAAGCATTTGCGTAGTAAAACTCCATGCCGCCCTTCACCCGAAGCAGCCTAAAGGCGTTAACACCAATGGCCGGTCTCCAGGCTTAGGGCTGCGCACAAAGAAACTGTGCGAGGAACGCGGCCTTCCCAGGAAACCCCAGTGGCTGTCAAGATCGAATAACGACTCTTGCAACGCGTACCATGCTACCCAATACTGTTTCGGGGAAAGCAACGGATTTACACCGTCTTCCCGTTTAACCCGCTTTAATCGGGCACCAATTGATGGTGTCTAAACAAACTTAGACGAAAGAAAGTGTAACTTACTTTGCCTACCTACAAAGTCAGCTTTAAATGACAGTTTCCTTAGGTGCGCTCCTTGGTCTCTTCGGAAGTGCCTTTCTTGCGGCAACGCTCTTGCCGGCGCAATCGGAGGCGGTCTTGTTGGGGCTATTGCTCGCCCAGCCCGAAACAGCCTCCGTGCTGATTGCTACCGCTAGCCTTGGCAACACCCTTGGTGCCATGGTGAACTGGCTCCTAGGCCTGGGCATTCAAAGATTTCGCGACAAGCGATGGTTCCCGGTGTCTTCGAAACAGCTTGAGCGCGCAGAGCGACATTATCGTCGCTTTGGCCGTTGGTCACTTTTATTAAGCTGGATGCCCATCATCGGCGACCCGCTTGTTCTAGTGGCTGGAATTCTGCGAGAAAAATTCTGGGTTGTCTTGCTTCTTACGGGCATTGCCAAAACCGGGCGCTACCTGGTGCTCGCAGCGTTCACTTTGGCCTGGCTGAAATAAAGAAGTAGCGCAACCAGAAGAACCATCATAGGCAGAACAGACACCATATTGAGTATCTGCCAGCCTTGAGAGGTGACCAACGCGCCCGATCCAAGCGATGAGAACCCCATCACAAAAAACACCCAGAAGTTAATTGCACCCTGGGCCTTATCCCTTTCAGCAGGGCGATAGGCCTGCAAAGAGAAGGTAGTGCTTGCGGTAAATAAGAAGTTCCAGCCCACACCAAGGACAAAAAGAGCAAGCGTGAACTGATAAAGCTCGGTTCCCGACAACGCAATACCAATACAAACCAGATTCAAAAAAACACCAGTGAGCATAATTTTCACGGCACCGAAGCGCTGAATAAGATGCCCCGTAAAAAAGCCAGGCGCAAACATACCAATAACGTGCCACTCAAGAACAAAGGCTGCGTCGCTAAAGGGCATGCCACAAACCTGCATGGCAAGTGGTGTTGCCGCCATTAGTAAATTCATCACACCATACCCAAAAGAGGCGCCAAGTACAGACACAAGAAAGACCGGTTGACGCATAATCTCGCCGATCGATCGGTTGATAGGCTGTTGAATGTTTGCTGTTTCTGACGCCTGAGAACGCGCCTCCATGGTTTGGATGGTAGCGTCTGCAGGTTTCGCATTCTTGCTGGTCCGAGCATCGTCAGAGAACTGAATACGATGCATAATAAGTAGCGCAAGAAGACCCACAAAGGTGAGCGATAGGTAGGAGCCAGCAAAGTCAACTTCGAAAAAGTCTTTGGTGTAAGAGGCCAGGTTCGGACCCGCTACTGCACCAAGAAGGCCACCTGCCAAGACCCAAGAAACTGCCTTGTCTCGAAGTTCAGGGCTGGCAAGTTCTGCTGCAGCAAAGCGATAAAGTTGACCATTGGCCTGATAAAAGCCCGCGACAAAGGTTGCAAAGACAAGCAACCAGAATTGGCGAAACCAGACAGCCACGACACACAGTAAAGCCGAGAAAATGGCAACCCAAATGCCAAGCTCGAAAGAGCGCTTTCGACCTAACTGTTTTTGCGCCTTGGCAACGAGGCCTGTTGAAACAGCCCCTCCGACCACGTAAGCCATAATAGGAAGCGTCGCGAGCCATCCCATTGGGGCCATCGTAAGTCCAACGAGGCCGTTAA
>JAYNLI010000112.1:0-2162 GCA_038111655.1 Bordetella sp. | reverse complement strand
GGGCTACGGCCATGGATGCTGACATTCCTGGAATAGCACCGGCTATTACACCCACCCCAAGACCAACCACGAGCGCTATAACATTTTCAATGGCTGCGAGGTTGCTGACACTGGCAAAAAGGGCATCGAAGGTCATGAGATCACCGTAGCACAGTCGTGTTGAGATTGCGTAGTGAGGTTTTCCTTAACCCCTCCAAACGTTTCGTCTTGGTCCAAAAGGCTCTCCCCTGGCTTGACGCGGTTGAATATCACGGGACGGTTCGTAACCTGAACCGATGAACTTCCTGCAGAGGACTGCTTCACGCAGGTGTAGGTGGACGCCATCAGGTCGCCCGCCTCGGGAAAATCTTCGCGGTAGTGGGCTCCACGAGAGTTCTCCCGCGCCTGGGCTGCGGTCACAATCACCTGACTCATGGCAACCAAGTTTTCAAGGTTTAAGTGATCGTGCCAGGCCATTAGAAAAGCCCGATTCACGTCGGGTACCGCAATATGTTGAAGTTGCTCGGCTAGGTCTTTTAATTTGGTCTCCGCTCGCTTAAGACTCTCACGACTTCGAAGAATGCCGGCGTCCTCCCACATTAAGTCGTAAAGCGACTCACGAATGCTTGAAAGCTGCTCGCCCCCTTTTCTTCCGATGGGGCGGTCGTGATGCGCAATGGACTGCTCTACTGCCGACCAAAGCGGGTCTTTGAAGTGGGCCTGTTCGCGAGCAAACTGCGCCATGGCGTCTCCTGCAATACCACCATAAACCGTGGAGTTTGCAACGCCATTACCACCAAGCCTGTTGGCACCGTGCACACCACCTGTATCTTCTCCGGCTGCGAAAAGCCCCTGCAACTCGGTGCTGCAGTCCGACTTAAAGATCAGCCCGCCCATAAGATAGTGAGCGGTGGGAACCACTTCCACTTTACCTGCTGCGAGGTCAAAGCCACAATCGGCGCAGCGTTCGACCATTCCCTTGAACTGCTTTCGCACTTTGTCTGGACCCAGATGAGACATCGCAATGTAAACACCCCCATGCGGCGTGACTCGGCCTTCGCGCATCTCAGTGAAAATAGCGCGCGAGACAACATCGCGCGTTGCCCGCTCGAGCTTGGGGTCGTAACGCTGCATAAAACGCTCGTCTTGGCCATTGACCAGCCATCCGCCTGCACCCCGAAGGCCTTCCTCAATCACCGTACCTGTAATACGTGTCTGACTCCCAGCAAGTAAGCCCGTGGGATGGAACTGAACCATCTCCATATCACGAAGGGTCAAGCCTGCACGCAAGGCCATAGCCAAGCCATCGCAGCTCTTATCGCCCGAAGGGGTGTGATACTTGTACATAGTAGGGCCACCGCCGGTTGCAAGCAGGACAGCCTTGGCTTGCACAAGCCGGTAGGCACCCGTGCGCACATCAATCATTAAAACGCCAGCAAGACCGGAGCCATCGTTTGCAGGAATGAGTTCAATGGCACGATGCTCTTCAAGGCGTTGAATATTTCGTGACCAGACCTGTTCTGCAAGCCGGCTAATGATTTCAATACCTGTGAGGTCGCCCTTGTGAACCGTACGATCAAAGGTCTGTCCAGCGAAGGCCTTCTGGTGCATGGTGCCGTCCGGGTTGCGGTCGAAAAAACAACCCAGTTCGTTTTCAAGCTCGTGAATACGCTCGACAGCCTTATCGCAGAGCGTCCATGCGAGGTCTTGATCGGGAAGCCACTTGCCTCCCTCAATGGTGTCCATGAAGTGGCGCGTGACCGAGTCGCCCTCGGCCAAGGCCACGTTATAGCCCCCCTGAACCATGCGGGTGCAACCTGACTTACCAAGCAAACCCTTCACCGCCACGGTGATAGAAAGCTCGGGGGCCGCCTGATGGGCATGCAGCGCTGCAAACAATCCAGCCCCGCCCGAGCCCAAAATAAGAATATCTGTTTTTAAGGTTTCGATAGATGTCGCTTGCATGGCCTGGCCCTAGGTTGAAACACCCATATCGGCAAGTACCTTGGCACGTTGCGCCTGCGCATTGGCTGTTACAACGGAGTAAAGACTTTGCCCATAACTGTCCATGGCAACAAGTAAAGGACCGAAGCCTTTCACGCGAAACTTCCAAAGCGACTCGGGGTTAAGGTCGTCAAGATCGACGTCTTCAATCTGCTCAACCCAGGTGGTTTCAAGCGCTG
>JAYNLI010000111.1:0-2169 GCA_038111655.1 Bordetella sp. | reverse complement strand
TGGCGGAAGCGGTGAGATTCGAACTCACGGAAGGGTCGCCCCTTCGCCGGTTTTCAAGACCGGTGCATTCAACCGCTCTGCCACGCTTCCACAGTCAAGAGTCTACCAAAGCTCGGGCCGTCACCACGGTTTACCGGGATGCACCATTAACTTGTGTCTGGCGGTGAAGCCAGTTGGGCAGCCCCCAGCCATGCTGCCCCAATGACCCCCGCAGAATCGCCAAGCCCGTTCTTAACAATGGGTGTGCTGAGGCCGCCACCGAACGCGTATCGCCTAAGCCGCTCGGGCCCATGTTTATAAAGCAGTAGGCTGTTGGAAAGCCCACCGCCCAGAACAATGACATCGGGGTCAATGACTGCGCAGACCTGCGCAAGCCCGCGGCCAAACATCTCAAGAAACTCATCGGTCACCTCGCCAAGCGTAGGCCAGTAGGGAAGGTCGGTTCGTTGCGCCTCGTAGGCCTGCAAGATCTCTTGCGCAGAGAGGTTGAGTGGCCTGGCAGCATCTCTTACGGCAAAGCGCTCTCTAAACATGGCCTCCAACCCGCTTCCTGAAATATAGGTTTCAAGGCATCCCTTCTGACCACACCAGCAGGCTGGACCATTGGGGTCCACCGCGACATGGCCCCATTCGCCCGCAAGACGATTTGGGCCCGAGCGCAGTTGGCCGTTTATAACGAAGCCTCCACCGCAACCCGTTCCCATAATCACGCCAAAGACACAGTCATAGCCTTGGCCCGCACCAGCCAGCGCTTCTGCCAGTGCAAAGCAATTGGCATCGTTCTCAATGGCAACAGCTTGGCCAAGCGCCTCTTCAACCATGGCCTGAAGGGGCAGGCCGTTTAAGCACTGGGTGTTTGAGTTACGAAGCTTCTGGGTCGAGGGTGAAAGGCTGCCAGGCGTTCCCAGACCTATCGTACATGAGCTCGGTGCAGATCCGAGAGAACGCAAGAGATCATTGCGAAGACGAGCCAGTGAATCAACAATGGCCTGGGCACCGTCTGCAACTGGGGTTGGCTGACGTTGTCGTGTTAAGACCTCGCCGCTTTCCGAAAGTAGCACCGCCTCGGTTTTGGTACCACCCAGATCAAAGCCAAGCTTTAGCATTGCTTGCACGGCTGCGAAGCTTGCCGCACCTCTTCTTCAAAAGCATAGGTGCGGCTGCGTGGGCCGGCGTAGACCACCTGTCCCGATAAGGGGTGCTCAAGCAGTTCACCAAGGTCTCTTGAGACCTGAAGAAGTCTCTCAAGATCAATACCAGTTTCAATGCCTTCGCAGTGAAGGGCATGCACGATGTCCTCCATGCACACATTGCCCGAGGCTCCCGGCGCATAGGGGCAGCCGCCAATGCCACCCGTGCAGGCATCAAAGTGGGTTACACCGGCGCGCAGACCCTCAAAGACATTCGCCATCCCCAAACCGCGGCTGTTATGAAAGTGAAGAGTGATGCGTAGGGTTGGCGCAAGCGACTGCACCTTATTCACCAACTCCCGCACCTGACTTGGGTAAGCCATGCCTGTGGTGTCGCATAAAGAAATACCTGTCACCCCCAGCGCATTGAACTGCCTAACCCAGTGCAGCACCTGTTCGCTTTCCACATGGCCCTCGAAAGGGCATCCAAAGCTGCATGACAGCGAAACATTTAGCTTCACCTTCTCACGTGTTGCAATAATCACTTCACGCAAGGTTTTAAAGGACTGCTCGGGTGTCATGCGCAGATTGGCTTTGCTGTGCACGTTGGTGACTGACAAGACTAAATTAAGTTCATCGGGTGCGCAGGCCAAAGCACGGTCTGCGCCCCTTAAGTTGGGTATAAGCACCACCAAATCCACGCCAGGTTTGCGTGTAATACCTTGCATTAGCTCGTGGGCGTCTGCCATTTGTGGAATGGCCTTGGGCGATACAAACGAGGTCACCTCAATGCGAGGAAGGCCTGCATTTATAAGGCCTTGCACCAAGGCAATCTTCTGCGTTGTGCTGAGAGCCTTGCATTCATTCTGAAGGCCATCGCGCGGTGAGACATCGCACAGAACTACTTGCTCAGGCCACGGGCTTGTCATCGAATAATTCCTTTGGTTTGAAGGTCTGCCAGTTGCGCCGCAGTGAAGCCCGCCTGCTGAAGAACCTGCTGGGTATGCTCACCAAGCTTCGGCGCGCGCTGCCAGATGGC
>JAYNLI010000110.1:0-2179 GCA_038111655.1 Bordetella sp. | reverse complement strand
CGGGCGGATTGCCGCAATACCGCGACAAAGTGGAGGGGGTGGCCAGAGAAGGGTACGAGGGCTTTTCTCTGAAGTAATTCTTAAAGCCAAGTTCCCGTTGCTGACCCGTCTACCCCTCAATCCGAAAGGTTTTGGTTGGCCTCTACGATGCATCTCATGGTGCGCTCGGCCTGGCTCGAATCTTTTGCCAACAACAAGGCCAACTTCATTAAAAACAGCGGACGTTTCTCCGGAGTCACAGAGTCCAGCGTCGCAGCCAACGACTCGTAAAAGTCTTCAAACTCTGCATCGGTCATCATGCAACGCTCCCGGACACAGTTTTCCAAGCCTCGCTTACAGCATGCTCACTCGGCGCCTCAAGGATAGCCGCCACGTGATTGTCTGGCCGCACCAAAATGAATGTATGCAAACTCACCCCAAGCCGCGAGTGGGCTTGCTCGGCTTCATCAATGACCACCACACTGAGTTCGACAGGCACATTGGTTGGTCGATCGCCGAAACACAATAAGCTAAAGCCAGCGGCTAGCCGATCGGTTAAATAACCTGAGCTTAACTTGAGGTCTGGTATCACCCCACCTGCCACGACCCGCCCCACCCGACCCGCTCCACGGACGACGATTTCACTCTCCGCGTAGGTATAGGGCTGCATTTGGCGGGGATTGGCCAACTGACCGGCAAAAGGATGGGTTAGCGCCAAATTAAGAGCCGAGTCTCGGGCAAGCTTCCACGCCTCCGTGGGCGGGGTCATAAACCTGGCCGACTTAGAGGAATTTTTGAAGACATCCAAGGTTGCCCCTCGCCTCTCGGGGGTATAACTGTCCAAAATACGCGGGTTAGAAAAGCCCTGTATGACTCGGGCAAGCTTCCACCCTATGTTGTGGCCATCGGCAAGGCCGTTATTGAGCCCCCTCACACCGAAGATCGGAACGATGTGAGCGCTGTCGCCAATAAAGAAAACATTTTTGTGGCGGTAATCGTCCAGGGCCAACGTGTTGGCCGAGTACACACTCCACCACTCTAACTCCCAACCGCCAGCGTATCCAATCTCTTTGAGAATGCCCTGAACCGAGCGACGCACCTCTGCCTCGTCCAGCGCGTCTTCCTCTGACTCGGTGTCCGTCAATTGGTAGTCGATGCGCCATAAATCGTCTGGCTGTTTGTGAATCAATACCGTCCCGCCACGACGACACTCAGGATCAAATAAAGCCCGGCGAACCGTCGGGTAATCGTCTGGCATCAAAACGTCGGCAATCAGATATCGTCCCTCAAAGTTCTGCCCGTTGAGTCTCAACCCGCAAGCCTTACGCATTGAGCTGCGCGCGCCGTCAGCAGCCAAAACCCACTCCGCTTCTAATTCGTAGTCACCCAGTGGGTCCGAGACATGAAGCGTTGAATTTGTCGCGCCAGCCTCGATTGCCGTCACCCTACTCTGCCACCTCACCTCAATCAAGGGCTGTCTCTCAATAGCCTCCCATAAATATTTTTCAATGTATTGCTGCTGAATGTTGTACATAGGCCGGTACTTTTCATCGGCGCTGTCTGGCATCTCAAACTCGAGGACTTGCTGTCCTCGGTAATAACTGCGCCCCTTAGTCCACGGAAGCGCTTTGGCCAAAAATGGCTCAACTGCCCCGATCTTCTCGAGCAAGTGGAAACTTTGTCGTGCCACACATATCGCCCGACTCCCGTCGTTGAAGGTGCTCTTATCGTCCAACACAACAGACGGAACACCCTGCTGCGCCAACGTGAGTGCAGCCACCATACCGACAGGGCCAGCCCCAACAATGACAACTGAGGGCCCACTGCTGAGCACATGCCGATTGCTGGGTGGATCAAAGTGGGGATAGGTAAAGTACGTGGACTCTAGGGGAGCTTTTCCGGCAGGTCTCATGTGTCAACAGTTTGTATTACCAAATTCGGCTTGCAAATTACATCACACTGCGACGCAGACGGTTGGCACGGATGATGCTACACATCCATCAGAACCGGCGATATCTTGACAATCACTAGATATCTCCAAAGTTGGAACCTGGTCAACGGCATATCTGTCGGTTCTAAGCCCCTGCGTTTGGCTGCGCCTCAGTCAGACGTGGGGGCTTTTTCTTGCCATTTATGACGCTCGTCTAAAGCGGCAGTGGCGACCCATCGTAGTTAAAGAACCGCCCAGTAGACCCCATAT
>JAYNLI010000109.1:0-2190 GCA_038111655.1 Bordetella sp. | reverse complement strand
ACACGCACACAAGTTGTACAGAGCTTTGTCCTAAGCAGCTTGCGCCAACAGCAAGTATTGCAGGGCTAAAAAGGATGGCGCGATGAGGTCAGCATCCACAGCTCTTGACCGCAAGCTTTTTCGTATTCAAAGGTTATCTGCTATGGTTCTGGCCGCTTGCCTTGTGGTGCATTTAATCACCATGATTCTTGCTGTTCAGGGCGGTCTTACTGCAGCCGAAATTCTTGGTCGCACGCGCGACAACATGGTTTGGCTAAGCTTCTATCTTGCCTTTGTTCTTATGGTGACGCTGCATGTCCCGATCGGCCTGCGAAACATTTTGCGTGAATTGACATCCTGGTCGGAGCCCAAAGTTAACTTAGCGAGCTTGCTTGCGGCCGCCCTTCTTTTTGTGTTGGGTCTGCGGGCAGCCTGGGCTGTCTTTTTGGCATAGCGCGGTGTTTGACAAGGACGAATCGACATCATGGTGAGCATCTCGATGGGTTTAAATAACGATTCACGCAACCGTCGTACGGCGGGTTACTGGGCGTTTCTTGGTCATCGCCTCTCGGGCCTTGCTCTGGCGGTCTTTCTTCCACTGCACTTTCTAGCCCTTAGCTCCGCTTTATCTGGAGAAAATGCTTTGCAAAAAGTGATCAGCTGGACAGATATGCCGTTGGTCAAACTCGCCGAGCTTGGCTTGGTTTTTTGCCTTGCTCTGCATCTTGGTCTCGGGCTTCGTATTCTTTACATTGAGCAAGCGGCGAGTATGAAGAGGCACAAGTTTTTTGCAGGCCTATCTCTTATTTTTGCGGGCTGCGCCACGCTGGTGTTCTTGTTGTCTTTATCGATCTAGTAAAGGGGTTTATTTCATGTTGACGCTTGATATTGAACAGGTTGAGGAGGCTGCGCGTGAGCTTTACATTCGTGCCTTAAAAATCCTTCCAGATGATATTAAGCAGGGCTTTCAAACCCTATCTCGAAAAGAGACCAATACAACTGCTCAGTCCATCCTAGGCACCATGATTAAAAACATCTCAGTGGCCGAAGATAACAACAACCTGTTATGTCAGGACACGGGTATTCCAATTTACAACCTCATTATTGGAGCCCAGGTAAACTTCAATGGGGCTGAAGTGTTGAAGGCAATTGAAAAAGGATGCAGTCGTGCGACGGTGGAGCACCCTATTCGTTCCTCTGTGGTGCACCCTATTACCCGTAAGAACAATCACACCTCCTGCGGCCATCGCGTTCCTGTCGTGAATATTTCGTTTGTTGATCGCCCGAGCTGGGCTCGTCTTGAGATGATTCCCAAAGGCAGTGGGTCCGAGAACAACTCCTGGCTCAAAATGGCGATCCCCGCCGAAGGCATTAATGCGGTTAAAACGTTTGTGATTGATTGTGTCTTGCAAGCCGGTGGAAAAACATGCCCCCCCACCATTGTGGGTGTTGGTATTGGTGGAACGTCTGATCTTTGCATTCATCTTGCAAAAGAGGCAGCCACCCGACCCCTGGGCTCAAGCTGTGCGGATGCCGAGGGGTCGGCCTTAGAAAAGGAGCTTACAAAGGCTGTGAATGCCTTAGGTGTAGGACCTCAGGGGCTTGGGGGTGACTCCACCAGCTTTGCAGTTCATATTGAGATGGCTGCAACGCACATCACCATGAACCCGGTTGCCGTCAATATGCAGTGCCATTCCGCACGTCGCGCCAGCGCCGAATTTTCTTCCAACGGACTTCTTTACGGATTCTAGACATGGCTCATCACGACCTTCATACCCCCGTCTCGGAAGAGGCCATACGTGCACTTAAGGTGAATGACACGGTAAGCCTGCACGGCACCTTGTACGGCATTCGCGACGCCACACAAATTCATATGTTTGACAGGAACCGAAAGACGCGGTTTGATCTTAACGGTCATGCTGTCATTCACACCGCGCCGAATGTTAAGAAGGTGGAGCCTTCAAGCGAACATCCTGCGGGCTACCAACCCATTTGTATTGGTACGACAACAAGCATGCGAATGGAGCGTTTCACGCAACCACTCATGCAGCAGTATGGCGTGCGTATGGTGGTGGGCAAAGGGGGTCTTGGTCCCGAATCGCTAAACGCCTTTCAGGCTATGGGGGGCGTCTACTTGGCCATCGTGGGTGGCACGGCAGCGCTTGAAACCACCTGGGTTGAGCAGATTGAAGACGTCGATCTTGACGACCT
>JAYNLI010000108.1:0-2208 GCA_038111655.1 Bordetella sp. | reverse complement strand
CTTCACGCCTAGCACTACGAGCCGCCAACAAAGCAGGGATGCTAGAAGCGCCCGTCGTAAGCAAACGACTAAGCATTGGGTAGCTTTGGCTAAAGTCACGGTAGCCCGTTTCAGCGGCCTGCAAACCACCTTTAAGTCGGTCAAGAAGGGTTGGCTGCACTTCTTGTGGAGTACGCAACCCTTGAGCGTATTCTTGTAAACGCATGGCCTCTGCGGGAGACTCCATAGGCAGTCTTGTTACGCCAGCAAATTCACCGCCGGGAGTAAACTGAGGGCCAAAATCCGTTGGAAATCGCTGTAAATCTTGTCCACCAGTGTATTCAAAGCCACCCATTAAGTTATCACCCAATACTTGCGGCGTGTCGTATTGTTGCCGTGGTGTCATGCGTTCAAAAGGAATTTGCTCGGCAGCTTCTATCGCCTGATTAAATCCTGTTTGACTTGTTCCGTAGTAGCCGGGAGGCTCACTTGCTCTTAGTTCGGCAAGATAATCGTCTTCAGGTTGGAACTCTGGCAAACCCGTCATGGGGTTGATTCTGCCGCTACCACCTTCCTCAAGAAGCATTTGCGCTTCATCTGGTGTAATATGGGCTAACATTGTGTCAGGGCCACGGCCCATTTGACGCAACATCTCGGCTAATTCTCGGGCACCACCGATGCCCTGCACACCTGTTAAAGTTTTCATAGACCCAACGCCCTTCTTAAGCGTAATGAACGGCGGTTCCAAACAGCCCGTTGTTCGTCTGGATCACCGCCAAATAACGGTTCTTTAGCCCCTAGAATACCCGCTAACGCCTCACCTGTCACTCTACTTGCAAAGGGTGCAACGGGTCGATCTTCAGGCCCACCAAAGATTACAGTGGGGCGCAAAGGTGTGATCTCGGTCACACCTCCCTCACCTTCGCCGCCACCTCCAACGCCTTCACCTTCTAAACCAGCGCCGGGGCCAACACCTTCAGCACCCGCACCCGGCCCTTCACCTTCTTCGCCTGCGCCTAGTCCAGCGCCTTCTTCGCCTGCTCCCGGGCCTTCACCGCCACGCAAGCCACCTGTGCCTGCACCCTCATCACCCGGCAAGCCTTGGCCAAAGCCACCACGAACCAAGTCACCTATGACTTCGCTACTAGGCCGTGTTCGTCCACCACCGTCTTGTTGCGATGCACCAATTGCTTCAATTTGGGTTCCGAGGGATGCTTCAGCGGCTTCTGATCGTCGTGCTTGATCTTCTAAAGTGGCTATTTCAGCGTCCAACATCTCGGTCAAATCAGGCCCTAAAGAGGGTAAAAGCCCCTGTTTTGCAAACCGATCACGCTGTGCAACGGCTGCGGCAAGGTTTTTAGCGGATTGCTCACGCTCTAACGCCGCTTGTTGCAGTTGATTCTCTAATAATGTGAGTTCTTTAGCTAAAGCCTCTTGCAAAGTGCCGGGTGTAGCACCACCGGGCGTACCAGCGGCACCCTCAGCACCCTCTGCTCCTGATACACCAGCCTCGTCTTTTGCTGCTTCACCGGGTTGCAAAGGAACAGGCTTAGGACGCTGCTCAGGCGTTTCGGCATCACGTTGCACCTGATCTGTCGTAGTCGGTGTCAACACAATGTCTGTCGCATTGGTTGTTGGGTCGGTAATAATGTCTGGGTAAAACACTTTTGTCGTCGTATTAGACGCAAGGACTTGGCTATTAGGGAACACAAAGAGCGTGAAAGACTCGCCACCTACGTCAAATTGCTGATTTCCAGACAAATCTACGCCTATAAAGTTCCAGCCAACAGCATTTCCACTGGCTGCATAGCCACCGCCACCTACTAACGCATAGCCTTGACCACCTTGATCGCCACTAAATTGCCGCAAGTCAAAGCCAGCAGTAGCGCCAGATACCTGCTGATACAAGCCATCGAGGTAGTTTTGCGTATCGGAAATAAACCGTTGCAAGCTACTGCGATCTGCCTCGTTTAGATCTGGCATCATGTCAAGCGCATCTTGAGCATTACGCAAAGCGTCTTCGGTATTACTAATCTCAGCTTGTAGTGCATTAGTAGGCGCAAACAACCCGCTTACACCCTCACCACCCGCAACTTGCACACCCTCACCGCCAATGCCGCCTGTTCGTAACTGCTCTTCAAGAATGGCGGCAATACGGTCTGACTCGGTTTCTGCACGATCTGTAAGCGTTAGACCAGCCTGCAAGACAATCCCGGGTGCGGCGTTCTT
>JAYNLI010000107.1:0-2216 GCA_038111655.1 Bordetella sp. | reverse complement strand
GCAAGTGCGCCGTGGAGTGGCGCAGCACCTCAAGGCCATCGGCGTCTTTGGCCGTTACGATGGCCAGCTCGCTGTCGCTCTCAAGGCAATGCGAGGTGTCAACCAATAGGCCGTTAACCCGCCCTGCCAATGCGGCCTTGGCGAGCCCCACGCCAATCGAGGCCGCTACCTCGGCCACGCTTACAGGGTTGTCAAAAGAACGCACAGCGCCGTCAGGCAGGGTGATGTTGGGCATGTTCGATAGAGCCTGACCAGCCATTGGCTGGCTTGTTAACAGATAACTCTATTTTACTGGAGCGCTCCGCGCAAAAAATAGGTTTCCAAGGAACCCTTACCTTTGATTACGCTGACACCACGAGGCTCGAGCTGGTGCGTAGCCGACACTCGACGAGCAAATTCCTCTGAGACATGGATTGCTCCGGGCTGCCCATGAGACTCCATACGGCTCGCCGTGTTCACAGCGTCCCCCCAAACGTCGAAAATGAATTTAGTGTGCCCCATTACCCCAGCCACAGCCGCCCCTGTGTGCAGCCCGAACCGCATACGCAAATCGTACCCGGTTTCATCGGCGAAGCGTTCGCTAGCTTCAAGCATGGCCAGTGCCAAATCGGCTAACCGAGGCCCGTGAGTTGTGTCGCCGGCGCTCAACCCCGCCACGGCCATGTAACAGTCCCCAATAGTCTTAATTTTTTCGACTTCGAATTGCACTGCTAACGCGTCAAACTCTCTGAAAAGCCCGTTTAGAACCGCTACAAGCTCCGTAGCCGAGAGCTTGCTTGACCAATCCGTGAACCCACCATATCGGCGAACAAAATGCTCACATCAGGCAGTTCGTCAGCAATCACAGATTCACCGCTTTTCAAACGATGCGCGATGTCACTGGGCAAAATATTGAGTAGCAAGCGTTCGTTTTCCTCGTACGCTTGGGCCAGTTGACGATTGGCCGTGACGTCAGTGCCGTATAAATTCAGGTTTGCGAATTCAGGGATCGGTGCAACCTTAATCTCATATGTTTGCTCACCGCACTTCAGTTCGATATGCGGTGCTGCTGACGTATGTGCAGCCTCGGTTACAGCTCGCAGAAGCGTTTCATCGAGGGGCATCCCCACGGCCAGCCCCAAATGCCTCACGATTGGTTCAGCTGCCGGGTTGGAGTAAAGAAGTTCACCAGTGGACGCCACCTGCATCACCGGATTGGGGTTTTGCGCGGGCAGCTTGCTCATTACCTTATTGGCAGTAACATCAAGTCCATAAACATTAATCGAATTTGTCCCGTCTGAATCGCTTGCCCGCAACGCATAAGTGCGTGAACCAGCTTCAACTTCGATCATGTCAGCCGCGGAGCCGCCCACGTTTATCAGCAAACGGTCCAGCAGAGCGGACGGAAAATTCTGTCCCGCGCGTGTACGCAGCCCAGCGCAAAGGACCTCGCTAGCCGGGTTAGCGTACTCTAATAGCCCGTCCTTCGAGACCCGCAGCACCGGCGATGGGTTAGCCTCAGGAAGACGCATGTTACGCTCGATTTCGCGCTGCACAGACGCCAATGCCTGGGCATGCTGTAGCTGGGCATTTCGCTTAGTGGTAACACCCACAAACATTGCCACGGTGAAAGGGACAAAAAAGGTTAACAACATCCGCCAGCCCCGATTGGGCTCAAGCGTGCCCTCGAATAACTCTGGCCCATGGTTTATCACCGCCAATACACAACCCACAACACAGGCTGTCTTGATAGCGCGGAGCCACAAGCCCTTGTCGTTGGCGGCACCTAACCATCGGGCGCTAGTCATCACTTAGAACGGCGGAGCATATCGACATCGAACGACATAGTTGAACCAATCGGCGGGAAGTCAATGGATTGTGGACGGATACGTCATACCGCGCAACCCGATCATCAGATTTCAAGTGAATCGCGGAGCGCGAGGCAACACAGCACCTGAGCGATCACTGGCGATTCGAGCGCACCCATCCGTAGAGCTCCAATTGACATTTGGTTGTTGGCTTATTTACTCCGCCAACAATAAGCTGACTGAATTTACATTTACTCGCCCAAAACCTACTGTCACTTTGGTTTTGCACTCTTGGCGCTCGCCAAATTGAAAAAGCCCCCGCATGCAGGCCGGGGGCTGGGTTGGTCGGGCGTCCCGCGCGGGGCGCGCTCAAAGGGCCGGTGAATCAGTGAAACTGCTCTTCTTCGGTGGAGCCGGTTAAGGCCTTCA
>JAYNLI010000106.1:0-2219 GCA_038111655.1 Bordetella sp. | reverse complement strand
AGAGGCCAACCCGAATGGCGAGCGCCTTTACGGTGTTATTACTTTGGCCCTTGTCGCGCATAAGGTAAAAGAGTGCCGAGCCAAGACTGGAAATAATCAGCACGAAGGCGATGGCAATAACAATTTTCATATGACTCATTATCGGCTAAACCCTGCTGCTTTGTTTTGCCTCGCCCTTGCCATTCTCGGGCTTGTACTTGCCCATTGGCAATGGAGTCGGGCTCAATTCAAGGAACAACAAATTGAGCGTGCGGCGCCAAGAGGCTCCTTAGATTCGGCCGCCAGCATGCCAACCGCACTTGGCGGCCCAGGCTTTTCATGGTCGAAAGATCGGTCCGCAGATTCTCTGGATCAGAAGACCTATCGATTGCAGGGAGGCGAGTGGATTACTGGCACTCAGCTTTTCCTTGATAACCGGGCCTTGAACGGTCGAGCCGGAGTTCATGTGCTTACAGCGGCGCGTCTCAATGATGGCTCCATTGCTTGGGTGAACCGTGGCTGGGCCCCTAAGACGCCGGGAACTCAAGGCCCCACTGCAGAGCCCTTCATACAGGCAAGCGTTCATCCCCCAAACCAAACGACTCTTGATAAGGGCTTCGAGGTGGTTGCCCATAAGAGTTTAATGCGCCGTGTGGAGCTCTCTGAAAACGATGCTGTACTTCGACAGGGTGCGCTTTGGCAGAACTTTGATGCCAGGGCGGCTAGCGAACTGCTAGAGCGCCTTTTGCCAAACGAAGCCGTGCAACTGTGGCCGGTGATCTTTTGGGCAGCAGCCTCCCTGGAGGACGGTCTGGTTCAGCAGCCTCCCCGCATTGCCCAGGATGATGTAGCCAAACACTACGGCTATGCCTTTCAGTGGGTATTGCTTACCCTTGTCGCGCTATTCTTTGCCTGGAAGCTCGGGAGGAAGAGTTCAGCAGCCGAGGCTTAAATAATGATGCGCAAAGAAAGGACAAGATGAAGTCTCGACTCACGTTATGGCTAATTGTTGCGGTTTGTATCGCGCCTGTCCTTCTGTCTTACATGTTTTATTACGGCATTCGCCCCGATGAGCGCACCAACTACGGCGAGCTTATTCAGCCCCAGCTTGACCTTACAGCGCTTCCTGTAAACCCCTTGGTCAAGCCTCAGGCCGAGTCCGGCTTTCTTGACGTCCTTCGCGCGACCGACTCGTCCGAGCCCCGCGCAATACTCGATCGCCTCGAGGATTTTCGAGGTCGGTGGCTCATTATTAGAGTGGGACCCTCGGAATGCGGGGAAGATTGTAAAAAGGCCTTGTGGGTGATGCGCCAGGTGAGGCTAACGACGGGGCGGGACCGAGACCGGGTTGAACGGTTGTGGCTGGTTATCGACAACAGCGTCCCCGACCAAGCCGCATTGACGGACTACGAGGGCACTTGGGTGCTTGGGGTGACTCAAGAGGCACTTCAGAGCGCGTGGAACTCTAACCCTTTAGGTGCAGAGACGAGCTTCTGGCTTGTCGATCCCTTAGGAAATTTAATGATGCGTTTTCCTCAGGACCCAGATCCTGCGAAAATGAAAAAGGATCTCATCCGATTGTTGAAAGCATCGCGGATCGGTTGAGAGTGACAGGCTACTGAGGAAACGACAAAAATAAGGATGAACCAGGGTCAATCGGACGTCGAATGCCCTTAAGAATAAACACATGACCACCCTTTCTGCGCCTTCCCAGCCCAGCTCTTTGCTCAGGCAGTACTACGTGCTGACAAAGCCCCGGGTGAATGCGCTTATCCTGTTCTGCGCGGTGATTGGTATGCTCTTAGCCCAGCCGGAACTGCCAACTCTAAGCCTTGTATTGTTTGCAACCCTTGGAATAGGGCTTGTCGCTGGGGCTGCGGCGGCGGTGAACTGCTTGGTTGAAAGTCATATCGACGCCAAGATGGCTCGAACCGCTTGGCGGCCGTTACCCTCAGGAACACTAACGGTTACGCAAGTGTTTTTATTTTCTGGCCTGCTTGGCGGACTTGGCCTGTTTATTTTGTTCACCTGGGTGAACGCGTTAACTGCATGGCTTACCTTGGCCACGTTTGTGGGCTATGCCATTGTTTACACCATGCTTCTCAAGCCGCTTACACCCCAGAATATTGTGATTGGGGGTGCATCAGGGGCTATGCCCCCAGTGTTAGGCTGGGCTGCGGTCGCTAACCAGGCACCCCCCGAGGCCTGGGTGCTGTTTCTTATTATTTTTGTATGGACAC
>JAYNLI010000105.1:0-2225 GCA_038111655.1 Bordetella sp. | reverse complement strand
CCGTAGAGCCTTGCAATGGCGTCGGCCGCCTCGGCCGCCGATGCTGAACTTCCCGAATCCAGACCGTCGGCCGCTGCCTCACTGAGGCTGGTAGACATAAGCCTTTTGCGGAACCTTTGCTTTTTGAGCGCGCTGCATCTCGTCGAGCGACACGGCGGGGCGATCCCAAAGCCGAAGACGACCCTGCACTTGGCGAGCCTCGAGCTGAGGATCCTGGGCTTTAAGCTCGGCAAGAAACTTGGTGATGTCCGATTCGTAGTGAGGGCGACTAAGACGCATGATGCAACCTATTGGATAACCTAGGGTTGTATGTTCGCATGAATTAAAGAATCGATCTGGCTGCGTTCGACCCGGCTAAACAGGTGGCCAAAGGTGCCCACGTGTTTTACGGGCGGTCGATCAAGCTCGCTCCATAGCCAGGCCTGATTCTCCTGCGCTGGCGTTAGACCGAACACCTCCTCGCGAGCGCGCTGGCCCACGGTCGGGAGCATGGGCTGCAGAAGAATACAAAGCCGTGCGAAGCAGCGCAGGCTGGTCGAGCAGATACGGTGCAGCTTGGGCCTGTCGCTGGGCTCCTCCGACTTGGCCAGTTCCCAAGGCTTGTACTGGTCAATGTAGGCATTGACTGCATCCATTAACTGGCCAATCTCCCGAGTTGCCCTGGCGGTATCACGTGCTTCATAGGCCTCGGCAATGGCCGCAGCGCGGGCAATGAACGACTCCTCCAAGGCCTGATGGTCGTCCAACGACGAATTCGTAAGCTTTGCGCCTTTGTCTCTTGCATCTTCAAGAAGCTGTCCATCAAAAAGCTTACGCACAAAGCCGGCCGTTCGACTTGCAATGTTTGCAAACTTACCCACCAAGTCGCTGTTGACCCTGGCAATAAAGTCGTTGAAGTTTAGGTCAAGGTCTTCAAGGCTGCCGTTAAGTTTGCAGGCAAAGTAGTAACGCAGCCATTCGGGGTTAAGACCCTCGTTTAAGTAGCTCTCTGCCGTGATGAAGGTGCCGCGCGACTTGCTCATTTTCGCGCCGTCCACGGTAAGAAACCCGTGCGCATAAACACGTGAGGGCGGCCGAAAGCCACCAAACTGAAGCATGGCGGGCCAGAAAAGCGTGTGGAAGTAAAGAATGTCTTTACCTATGAAGTGAACCTGCTCGGCCGACGAGTTCGGTGCCGTAAAGGCATTGAAATCGCGTCCATTCTTTTCGCACCAGTTCTTAAGCCCTGCGTAATAACCAATGGGTGCATCAAGCCAGACGTAAAAGTACTTACCAGGCGCATCGGGAATCTCAAAGCCAAAATAAGGTGCATCCCGCGAAATGTCCCAGTCGCCGAGTTCCGATTCGTCAGGATTGTCGCCCGACCCAAGCCATTCGCGCAGTTTGTTGGCGGCCTCGGGCTGCAGTCGGTTGTCCTGAAGTGCCCATTGCCGAAGAAACTGAACGCATCGACGGTCGGACAATTTGAAGAAATGATGTTCGCTCTGACGTGTTTCGGGCTTCGCACCCGAGACGGCTGAAATTGGATCCTTCAGGTCTGTCGGGGAGTAGGTGGCTCCACAGGCTTCGCAGGAGTCGCCGTATTGGTCGGCTGCTCCGCAACGGGGGCATTCTCCTTTAATAAAACGGTCGGGAAGAAACATATTCTTCACCGGGTCGTACATTTGATCAATCTGTCGAATCTCAATAAGGCCCTGCGCATGCAAGGCCTTGTAAATACCTTCGGCAAGTTCGCGGTTTTCTTTGGAATGGGTGGTGTAGTAGTGGTCGAACTTCACCCCAAAACCTGTGAAGTCGCGATAGTGTTCAGTCCAAACCCTGTCAATCAGTGCCTCAGGCGAAATGCCCTCTTTCTCGGCCCTTAGCATAATGGGTGTGCCGTGGGTGTCGTCGGCGCAAATGTAAACAAGTTCGTGACCCGACATGCGTTGGAATCGGGCCCAGATATCGGTCTGTATGTATTCCACCAGGTGACCCAAGTGAATGGCGCCATTGGCATAGGGCAGGGCAGAGGTAAGAAAAATAGAGCGCTTAGTCATAAGGGCGTAAGTGTAGACGCAGATCGGTGATAATGCCGGCATGACAATTAAGAGTGATCACTGGATTCGCCGTATGGCGCAAGACCACGGCATGATTCAACCCTTTGAGCCCAGCCAGGTTCGCGAGGGCCCGAAGGGCCGAATGATTTCCTACGGCACCTCAAGCTACGGCTACGATGTGCGATG
>JAYNLI010000104.1:0-2233 GCA_038111655.1 Bordetella sp. | reverse complement strand
GTCAACTAAAATGGGTAGACCCCCCTCAAGCATGCCTTTGAGCTCGGGGGCTGACAAAAATGCCGTGCGTCCTTCGTTAATGATGTCTTCGTATACCTTGGTTTCGCGCTTGCCCATAGCAGCAGTTCGTGCTTTTTGAGGGGCAATATAAGAGGAAATTGGTGAAGCCCCATCGAGGCGGCGCAGCCACATTAAGTGTCCACCCTCGTCACAAATGGCAATGGTTACTTTCCATTGGTTTGCATGCGCCTCCTTTATGGCGGCAAGGCCGATAGTTTCGGCGTCTTCGGTGGTGAGTGCAGGTTTTGTAATCACAAGCGCTTCCTTTCAGGGGCAAAGTTTAATTTCAAATTCGCGCGTAAAAGCGTAACAAGTTGAAGGACGCAAAACACTTTAAAGGTTAGTCAGTTGCCTCTACTGTCGAATACGCCAGCCAATGGCGATGAGTCGATGGGTTAGCATAATTACCAAGGCCGTAGCCCCCAGGCAAAAAAGTAGGCTCGCACTAGGTGGTACGTCGCTGACCCCGAAGGCGCCATATCGAAATCCGTCAATTAAGTAAAAGAACGGATTGAAGTGAGTAAGCGTCTGCCAAACAGGCGGTAAGAGATGAGTGGAGTAAAAAACGCCAGCGAGAAATGTAAGAGGATTGATAAGAAAATTTTGGAAGGCGGCAACATGGTCCCATTTCTCAGCATAAAGGGCTGCAATAATGCCTAGGCTTCCCATGAAAAGACAGGCGATAAGGCCAAACCCAAGAAGCCAGAACGGGTGGGCGATGGGAACGTCAATAAAGGGAAGGCTGGCAAGCCAGACACTGAGCCCACAAAGCAAACCTCGCGCGACAGCCCCACCTAAATAGCCGGCAAGCCACTCCCATGGGCGCATGGGTGAGAGCATTAAAAAAATGAGGGTACCGATAATTTTGCTTTGGGTCAGGCTTGAACTCGTGTTGGCAAAAGCATTCTGCTGCAGTGTCATCATCACGAGCCCAGGCACCAGAAACGCCGAGTAACTTACCCCCGGAAGCGGCTCGAGACGACCTTCGAGTAAGAAAGCGAAGATGACAAGAAACAAAAGCGACGAGACCGTTGGAGCCAAGATGGTTTGTATGAAAACCTTGGTGAAGCGTCGAATCTCTTTTTTAAGCAGGGCTAAGACGCCTAAACCGGTTGTCACCGAGATCTCAGGAAGGCCAGCAGGTTCGCCGACCGAGGGCGCCAGGTTTGTACTTGAACTCATTGCGCCCTTGCCTTCTCAATTACCGTTTGTAGCTTTTCTGCTTCATGCGCAGCTGCGTTTTGCCAGTCGGATTTCGAACTGGCGTACAAAATGGACCGTGATGCATTGATGAAGAAGTTGGTTTGAGCCGCTTTAACCGTTGTAAGAAGGTCCCCGCCCTGCGCCCCAATGCCGGGGATAAGTAAAGGCAGGCTTGGGGCGGCTACGCGAATATTTGCAATTTCGTTGGGGTAGGTGGCACCGGCCACGAGTCCAATTTGTTTTGTGCCGTTCCACTCCTGTTCGGCCTTTAAGGCAACACGTTCAAACAGTCGATGCCCATCTTCGAGCATCTGCATTTGAAGGTCATCGCCCCCTTTGTTGGAGGTGCGGCACAAAAGGAAGACGCCCTTACCTTGGCGACTTAGGAAGGGGGTCAGGCTGTCAAAGCCCATGTAGGGACTTAAGGTCACGGCATCGGCCTGATAGCGGTCGAAGGCCTCTGATGCGTAGTGCTCGGCGGTTGTCCCAATATCGCCGCGTTTGGCATCAAGCAGCCAAAGGTGATGAGGGTAATTCTTCTTCACCCAGTGGGCAAGGTCCTCGAGCACAGGTTCGGCTGCAAGGGAGGCGAAGTAGGCAATCTGAGGTTTAAATGCGCAGGCATAGGGGGCGGTTGCTTCAATAACCCCCTTGCAAAACGCCTCAACACTTGCGAGTGCCGTGTCGCGCTTCAGGGCTTCTGGAAATCTATTTATGTCGGGATCCAGGCCCACGCATAGGCCAGATCGATGTCGAATTTGAAGGTCAAGGCAGTGCTGATTGAAATTCATACGCTTCATTGTTGCATGGGCAGAAAAAAAGCCAGGCAATGGCCTGGCCTTTTGAGTTCTGCGGGACTCCAAGAGTTTTTTCTTCGGTAACTCCTTTGCCCCACAGGGATGGGGGAGTTACATCCCCATACCGTCCATACCGCCCATGCCACCCATACCGCCCATGCCACCCATACCAC
>JAYNLI010000103.1:0-2248 GCA_038111655.1 Bordetella sp. | reverse complement strand
GTTGTAAGAAAAGACCGCGAAGCTCGTCTGCAAGCTCAGAAAGGCCCTGAGCCGTTGCACTCGTATCCTCATCGTCTTGGTTTAGGGCCGCGAGTGACTCATCAACAATCTGATTAATTGACCGGCCACGTGAATTGGGGCTAGGTGAGGGTGCCTGAGACTTGTCTTTTCGCTCAAGGGAGGGTTCTTTGGTTTCGCTTTGGTTCTGGCGCGCATATTCTGCGTAGACCCGAAGATCGGGGCGACGTATCGAGCGCGCATTCGAGCCCTGCGGGGAGTCGGATGCTACCGCTTTAGCGCCTGTGAATCCCATGGGTGGAGTGGTATCGGACATGTCGAGTTTAATCAAAGGCGATGGCGTGAAATTACATACTAAAGTATTATTTTGCAATGAGCAACGTCCCTTGGTTTCTCTCATCATGGCCGATTGCGGGGTTTGTGTTTGCAATGGCATTGAGTCTTGCCATCTCGATCACCACCTTTGTTCGGAGGTCGAGATTACTGAAGCGGCTGAGAGGCGAGAATCAGGAGCTCGCGAAACAGGTTAAAGAACTCCTCGCCAGCATTGATGAACAGACGCGTCGCCGTCTCGCCCAAGGTCAGCTACTTCTATCCTTTGGCCACGACTTCAAGCAGCCCTTACAAGCCATTGCTGCTCATCGTGCAGTTCTAGCCGAGCTCATTGCGAGCCGCAAACTGCCTGCCTCCAATGAACAGGGTATTCATGACAGGCTGAGTGGAATCCATGCCTGCTTGCAAATTGCGAATGAGCTTGTAGAGAGCGCTCTGGATACTGAGCGCCTTGCTGATACATGCATTAGCCCCCGTCATGAGCCGATTGCCATCGAGAGTTTTTGCCGTGACTTTGTGGAGCAACTCCGGCCTCTGGCGACGAGCTTTCATAGCGAAGTTGAACTTCATTGCTGGCAGCCTGAGAACGTCTGTGTGAGCTCCGACCTCAGGCTGCTCGGGCGGATTCTTCGCAACTTGTTAATTAACGCGCTTCGACATGCGGATGGGCGTCGCATCCGGATAACGATTCGATTAAGGGAAAGACTCTGTCGTATAGCTGTTCTTGACAACGGTATCGGAATGACTTCTGAAACGCGCGGTCGACTGCAGCGGGCGTTCCGATCATCGATACCTTTATATGTTTTGCCGAATGAGAAGGGGTCTGGGCTGGGCCTCTTAATCTCTCGTCAGCTCGCCTCAAGCATTGGCGCGCGCCTCGGGGTAAGCAGTCATCTCGCGCACGGCTCAGGTTTTTTCCTCGACCTGCCAGTTTGTCAATTCGGTCAAGAGGAACCCGCTCAGGTCTTGACGGATCAGGGCCTATCTTTTGCGAATCCTCAGGTAACCGAGGCGCGAGTGATTGTTTGGGTTCAGAATGACGACGTGGCTCTTGATGCTCAGACCGATGCGACCTTTGAGGCGTTTCGTCTTTCGTTAAAAGCGGAGGGCTACCGAATCCTCGATTCAAAAGACGGGTCGCTTCGGATTGCACAGCTCGAGGGTCTAAAAGCCCCCCCCGTCTTCTCCGTTTATGTGAACTTTGGGGATAAGGCTACGGAGCTTGCCATAAGCCGCCTTAGGGATGAATTTAATGGGGATATTCCTTTAATGGGTCTTACATTGGGAGATGAACTCAGCCAAGTATGGGCTCAGGACAAATCCGTTCTCGAGATGTCCTCACCTCATTCTCTCAAGAAACTTAAGTCGGCCGCTATGCGACTGCAGAGCATGCCCCATCAACCCGAAGCTAACCCCAGTTGCTGAGCCATCAAAATAGCCTGTGTCCGGCTGGCCACTCCAAGCGCTTTGAATACACCGCTCACATGAGTTTTTGCTGTGATCTCAGTAATGTCGAGCTCTTGGGCAATGTCTCGATTACTTGCGCCGCTGCAGATCATTAAAAGCACCTGTAGTTGACGGCCCGTTAGGTTAAGTCGCTGTATCGTGGAGCTGTCTCGAAACCCATAAGCCGATAACCAAGTGCCTGGCTTCAAGGTACTTTGAAGTGATTGTTGAATGACGTCTAAGAGCACCTCAATGGGTGCAGCCTTACTCACGAAAGCGTTGGCACCTGAACCAAGACAGGCCCCAACCCGCAGATCTTCATCATTACCCGAGAGGGTAATGATTGAAATATTTTCGGATAACTCTCGAAAGTTTTGGATCGCCGCTAGCCCGCTTAGACCGGGAAGAGAGAGGTCAAGCAAGATATGAAGACTTGTTGGCTCTGGCCATG
>JAYNLI010000102.1:0-2271 GCA_038111655.1 Bordetella sp. | reverse complement strand
CGCTCAAAGCGTTGAGCAAGAATTGAGTCCAAATCAGACCAGACCGCCGGAGAGCTCGGGTCGCCGTAGATCGTCCGATAGTCCACCGACCACGATTCCTCGTCGCGGCCCCAGCCGACAATCTCAATCTCGAGCCGGTCGTCTTGCACGTCAACCCCCGCGGTCAGCATGAGAATCCCCTGCGGCAATCTTTCGCCCCAGTCCTCGCGGTGCTCAGCAATTGCATAGTCGTCCACCGACTCCCCAGCTTCTTCCCATGTCTCACCGAGGAAAGTGTTGACCCAAACCCGAAGCGTCGCCGGTTGTTTTTTGGCCTCTAGGAATTCAATGACGCCCGACTCAAGCGTGGTCCACGGCGAGTAGAGTGCGGATAAGTGAAAACCCGCAACCCGTCGAGACTCTTGCGTCGCCACCCATTCGCCCTGCCGGATCGCCCGAACCCGCTCCGCATCCGTCCAAAGCGTCCCGCAATCCTCGCAAGCATAGGCCGCAGTCTCAGGGTGATCGGGCTCCCATCGCACTTGCGCCCATCTGAGCGTTTGTTTGTGTCCACAATGTAGACACGGGACATAGAAAAACCGCTTGTCCGATTCCTCGAATGCGGTCTCGATGCGCGAGTTGCCCTTATTGGTCGGGGTCGAAAACAGTCCGATCTTGCGGTTCCAAAAGGTTGTGGCTCGCTTTCTAGCCAAACTGACTGGGTCACCCTCTGAGCCGGCAGAGACGGGATACCGGTCGACCTCATCACAGAGCACCACTCGCACGGGTCGGGAGGCCAGCGAGCTCGGGGAGTTCGCACCGCAAGCAGTAATGTGACCGCCGGGAAAGATCTTGTGAAGCGTCGTATTGCCGGAGTCCCGCGCCCTCGGATCTTTGACTAAGCCCTGCAAGATCGGTGTGTCTCTGAGCATAGGTGCGAGACGGTCCTTCGACCACGTTTGCGCCATGTCGAGCGTCGGTTGCACCACCAGCATCGGAGACGGGTCTTGTGAGACGTGGTAACCAATGACGTTGTTGAGGATCTCAGTCTTGCCGACTTGAGCCGAGCTCATAACGACGACCGTCTCGATGTTTGGATCTGAGAACGCATCCATAATGCCCCGCTGGTACTCCGCACGACTCGTCAGCCATTGCCCCGGCTCTGCAGACGCCTCGGGAGAGAGTCGCCTCTCCTCGTCGGCCCAGTCGGAAACGCGCAGATCAGGAGGCGGTGCGAATAGCGTCCGAACCTTCGAGAGAAGACGGGTCGCCGACTGATAGCTCATTGAGTGCCTCTGTTAGTGATTGCTTAAGTAAAACCTTAACTGTGGTCAGATCGTCAGCCGCAAAGATTTCCGGTGAGACTTTCGCGGGAATGCTCAACAGTTTCGCCCGACAGTTCATGATGAGCTCAGACCAGTCCTTTTCGATCTGGTCAGCAGGGATCAGTTTTCCCTGCACCGTTTCGAGCTCGACCTCCGCAAGTGCCGCTTCAGCCGCAATCTTTCTTCGCTTCGCTTCTTCAATGTCGATCTTGTCGCCGATCAGGTTTTCGACCTGTCGGGTCTGCATCCAAGTGATAACGTCTTGCGTTTCGTACTTTGAACCCGCACGACCACGGCCTCGCTCGAGCACCGGGAACGTCACGTCTTTCTGCATCTGGGTCAACCATTCTTCCGACTTGCCGAGAATGCTTGCGAGTTGTTGCTTGTTGACGATCATATGAGAAACAGTTCCTTATCTGACTTTGCAATGTTGCAGGGTCGGCAAACGACGGAGACATTTGAGATTGAGTGCGGTCCACCCTTTGCCAACGGCACGACGTGGTCAAGACTTTTTGGTTTGTCTTTAGAAAAGACGTCCCCGCATAGGGAGCAAGCCTTCGCCATCCCAAACAGTTTCCGCATTGCTGGGATTGTCAGCGTCCCGTCGGATTGATTGGCCTCACGCTCTCGTCTTCGTTGCCGATAAGATTCGTCATCTTTCAAACGTCGCTCGGGGTTAGCCGCTTTCCATAGTCGAGCGTACTCAAGAATTTGAGGCCACCGTTTTTGGTTCCGAACTCGTATCTTCGCAAGAGTTTCCTCGTGGTTTTCGTAATACTGTTTCTTGCTTTTTGCACTTGCACATTCTTTGCACACACTACGACAAGACTTGTTTCCCGATCTATTGATCTTTAAGCCCATGTTTTTATAGTATTTTTCTTGATTGCATTCCAAACACTTGCGATAGAGTTGAGTGACCGCTTGATTTCTCATTAGTGACTCTCTATCAAAAGACTGTTTGCAATTG
>JAYNLI010000101.1:0-2301 GCA_038111655.1 Bordetella sp. | reverse complement strand
GCCTTCGCACGCGCTGCGGCCTCCGAGACAGCAAGCTGCATGGCTGGAAAGGCAAACCCTTCCTGCGCATCCACCACGGCAGCCGCAGGCCGGCTTGCAACAACACAAGGCACAGCCTTGGCGTTCACACGCCCCACACGAACATGTCCGGCATACTGAGGCACACGCGAGAGTCCGTGCGATGCCATACCATCCGCATCGGCACGCACAAGCGATTTTGCTGTTGTTTGGGCGGCCGATGCCTGTACACCAGAGGCTTCAAGGGCCTGTCTTGCAAGTATTTCAGCATCTGTAAGACTAAGGTTCATACGTCATTCAGCCTTTCGAAAATTGATGAAGCTCGTGTGCAACCCGCTGGGCAATGACATGGCTTACCCTTTGATTGCTGTCTTGAGTGACCCCAGAGATATGCGGCGTGACAATGACATTCTCAAGGTTTGCCAACGCCGTTGGTGCGGGTAAGGGTTCCGTTTCGAAAACATCCATGGCCGCACCAGCAAGATGCCCGCTTTGCAAGGCCTCTAGCAGGGCATTCTCGTCAACGATGCCACCACGGGAAGTGTTAATTAGGATGCTGCCTGGCCTCATGGCTGCAATGGTCTGGGCATTAAACATGGAAGCCGTTGCTTGCGTGTAGGGCACATGAATCGTAATGACATCGCAGGTTTCTAAAAGATCATCGAAACCAAGATGCTGAATCTGTGCAGGCGCTTCCTTAAGGTAAGGGTCATGGCCAAAGCATTCGAACCCCAGCCCGCGCGCGAGCTGCGCAACCCGACAGCCAATGTCACCAAGCCCTACGATGCCCAGCCTGCGGCTGGGGGCTTCTTGACCATTGGACGATTCGGTGCGGCACCAGCCCTTCACCCGCATACCTTGACTGGCGGCAGGAAGCCTGCGAAGAAGACTGACTGCAGCCACCACCACATACTCCGCCACCGAATGGGCATTCGCACCCGTTGCAGGAATCACCTTAATGCCTCGGGCCTTACAGGCATCAAGGTTGATGTTGTCGAGACCCACTCCGAGCCGGCCCACCACCTTAAGTTGAGGGGCAAGGCTCAACAATGCTTCGGTCACCTTGGTTTGATTACGCACAATTAGGGCAAGCGCGTTCTCAAGTTCGCTGACAAGCTGCTCGGGCTGAGCGAACGCATCGGGCTTGTGAATAACCTCGAACTTCTGGCGCAGTTCGTTCACGGCCTGCTCGTCCATGAACTCTGTGATAAGAATACTCATGATATATGTATCATATAAATGAATTTGATTATGGCACAAAACGGCTCAATTTCGGCCTACGTATTGACCCTTAGAAGGGCTTTCTTAAGTGCCCTTCTAAGGAACGAAAAAAAGAAGGCTTGTTATTTACTTCGCACCCAAACCCAGCGCCTGATTCACCAGACCCCTCAATGCCTTCTGAAGCTTACGTCTTTGGGCTCCAAACTTCGGATCCTGGCAAACGTTTTTAAGCTCATACGGATCCGCCTTTAAATCGTAGAGCTCGTCAAGTTCGCCTGTCTGGCCCCTGTTCACCCAATGGATGTATTTGTAGCGTTGGGTTCGAACGGCCTTATAAGTCATCCCAACCAGCCATGGCATGGCATTCTCGGCCCAGTACTCCACCATAAAGGCGCGTCGGTGCTTGGCCTTCGCAGAATCAAAAACGGGCACAAGCGAGCGCCCTTGAATTTGCGGCCCTGGCTGCCCCCCCGCAAGCTCGATAAGAGTCGGTGCAATGTCCTGGCATATAACCAACTGCGACCGATTCGATCCCGGCTTGATTTTGGGCGGATAACGAACAGCGAATGGGGATCGAATTCCTTCCTCGTAGGCAAACCGACGCTCTGGACCAAGGCCATGCTCACCAAAGAAATACCCGTTATCACCAAAAAAAATAATACAGGTGTTATCAAGTTCGCCCTGCTCCTCAAGCATCTGCAGAATACGGCCCACTCCCTCGTCAACACTGGCCATCATCTGGGCGCGAAGCCGAATCTCTTGCTGTGTTCCGGCCTGAAGGGCTTTCAACAAAGTCTTGGCAGCAGGCTTCTTCTTGAGCTCAAGGCATTCCTTCCATGCGGGCTTGTTTTTAATAACCTCTTCGGGCGACATCATGTTGGGGGTCGGTGGAAAGGTATCGTTTTTGTAAAGCCCCTGATGACGCTTAGGAACAATGTAGCCACCGTTCGGAAGAATGGTGAGCTTGCCGTCAGCCGCCTGATCCGCATCGGGGTGAACCGCCTTGTGCGCATAAAAAAGTGAGAAAGGTTTCGTGCGCTTACGCTTCAAATAGTCCACCGC
>JAYNLI010000100.1:0-2368 GCA_038111655.1 Bordetella sp. | reverse complement strand
AAACCCATTTCCCAAACCTGAAGAGGATGATATTGCGGTTGTTTCATAAGCTCTGTAACTAGCCGGCCTCTCTCAAGCTGCTTTCGGGTTGTCTCATCAAGATCAGAAGCAAATTGTGCGAAAGCAGCTAGCTCTCGATACTGGGCTAGGGCGAGGCGAACACCTGCGCCCGTGTCTTTGCGCTTCATGAGCTTAGTTTGAGCGGCTCCCCCCACACGAGAAACCGAGATACCAGCGTTAACCGCAGGACGAATTCCCGAGTTAAAAAGGTCCGTCTCTAAAAAGATTTGGCCATCGGTAATCGAAATAACATTCGTTGGGACAAAAGCTGAAACGTCACCTGCTTGCGTTTCAATAATTGGCAACGCTGTAAGCGAGCCCGTCTTGCCTTTGACCTCCCCGTTTGTAAACTTTTCAACATACTCTTCGTTCACGCGGGCTGCACGCTCAAGTAGTCGAGAGTGTAAATAGAAAACATCCCCTGGGAACGCTTCCCGACCGGGTGGGCGGCGCAGCAACAAGGAGACCTGACGATAAGCAACAGCCTGTTTGGAAAGGTCGTCGTAAACAATGAGCGCATCTTGTCCACGGTCACGGAAATACTCGCCCATCGTGCAACCGGAATAAGCAGAAAGGTATTGCATAGCTGCAGACTCGGATGCTGAAGCAGCAACCACAATGGTGTAAGCCATTGCACCGGTTTCTTCAAGCTTGCGAACGACATTCGAAATAGTAGAAGCCTTTTGACCAATCGCCACATAGACGCAAGTCATTTCCTTGCCTTTTTGATTGATGATTGCGTCAACGGCCACAGCAGTTTTGCCTGTCTGACGGTCACCAATAATTAATTCGCGTTGCCCACGGCCAATGGGGACCATAGAGTCAATAGCCTTAAGACCTGTTTGAACTGGCTGCGAAACCGATTTACGATAAATTACGCCGGGGGCCACTTTCTCAATAACATCATTAAGTTTTGCACCAATAGCACCCTTGCCATCAATTGGCTGGCCGAGAGCGTTGACAACTCGACCAATAAGCTCGGGGCCAACAGGCACATCAAGAATTCGGCCTGTCGCCTTAACAACATCGCCTTCTGAGACTCCGGTGTACTCACCAAGAATAACAGCGCCCACGGAATCTCGTTCAAGGTTTAGCGCCAGACCCAAGGTCTGGTTAGGGAACTCGAGCATCTCGCCCTGCATGACATCAGAGAGGCCGTGGACTCGGCAGATTCCGTCTGTAACCGTAACGACGGTGCCTTGATTACGAGTATCAGCCGAGAGATCAAGCGCCTTAATTTTTGCTTTGAGCAGCTCGCTTATTTCCGATGGATTTAATTGCATGAAAACTCCTAGTTCAAAAGGGCCGTGGTCATTTTCGAAAGCTTCTCGCGAACGGAGGCATCTATGACCTCGTCACCAATTGAGATACGGACGCCCCCAATAAGCTCGGGATTAACCTTAATAGATAGCTTTACTTCTGACGCATACTTGGATTTGAGTAACTGAGAAATGTTTTGAGATTGAGAGTCGGTGAGCGCAAATGCCGACTCAACTTCGGCGGTTAGCTCATGAGCGGCTCGACTAGCAAGGTCCTTGAATTGGCGAAAAATCTCAGGTAAGAGCGTAAGCCGCTCGTTTTGGGCCAACAAGCGAAGTAACGAGGCTTGCGAATCACTGGGTTGCCCCGCCACTGTTACCAACAGCTCAACCGATTGTTCATTCGTAACGCCCGGAACCATGAATGCATCTTGAGCTTCTTGGGTCGCCGCAACTTCAGCACAGCGTTCAAGAAAATCAGTCCAAGCCCTGATATCACTGACATTATTGGCCTCAGCTGCGACAGCAAACGCCGCTTCAGCATACGGCCGTGAGATAGTTGCGATCTCTGCCATGCCTACTTCATTTCTGACTGAAGATTTGCAAGCAGGTCAGCATGAGCCTTCGCATCAATCTCGCGCCTGAGGATCTGAGAGGCCCCAGCGACGGCCAGAGCCGCAACCTCCGACCTAAGCCTATCTTTGGCTGCTTGAGATGCTGTCTCTGCCTCGCTTTCTGCGAGTTTACGAGCCTGAGCAAGAATCTGAGCTGCTTCCGCCCTTGCTTGATCAATAATTGCAGCCGCCTGTTGTTCAGCAGTAAGTCGAAGTTCCGCCACGGTATCACGGGCTTTCGACATTTCTTCTGCAGCCCTTTTCTCTGCAACCACAAGATCTACGTGAGCTTTTTCAGCGGCCGCCAGCCCGTCGGAAATCTTCTTCGCCCGATCGTCCAGTGCCCGCATGATCGGAGGCCAAACAAACCTCATAGTGAACCAGCCGAGTATATAAAACACCGTCAGCTGTGCAAACAACGTCGCGTTAATGTTC
>JAYNLI010000099.1:0-2443 GCA_038111655.1 Bordetella sp. | reverse complement strand
ACGGGAGCACGTCTCTTTAAGGAAGATTGCCGAGCGTTTAAATATTTCGAGGAACACCGTGAGGCGTTATCTGCGCAACCAAGACCTGGTGCCGCAGTACGCAAAGCGCAAGACACCGAGCAAGCTTGATGGCTTTGCTGCAACGCTTTCGCAGTGGCTTGCCCGCGAGCAGACTCGCTCTCGTAAGCAAAGAAAGACACTCAAGCATCTGCACTATGAGCTCACAGCGCTTGGGTTCACGGGGTCGTACGACCGGGTGGCCGCCTTCTCGCGCCGTTGGCATGAAGAGCAACGCGAACGGGAACGCACCGCCTCCAAAGGCACCTACGTGCCCCTACGCTTTGCACCAGGCGAGGCCTTTCAGTTTGACTGGAGCGAGGACAGTGCGCTTATCAACGGCCAGCGCGTGAAGCTTCAGGTCGCTCACTTCAAACTCTCCTACAGCCGCGCTTTTTTCTTGCGCGCCTACCTGCAGCAGACCCACGAGATGCTCTTTGATGCCCACTACCACGCCTTCATCGCCTGGGGAGGGATCCCTCGCCGCGGCATCTACGACAACATGAAGACAGCCGTCGATAAAGTGAAGCCCGGTAAGCTGCGTGACATCAATGCGCGTTTCATTGCCATGACCAGCCACTATCTCTTTGATCCCGAGTTCTGTAACCCCGCCAGTGGATGGGAGAAGGGGCAGATCGAGAAGAACGTACAAGACAGTCGTCATCGCTTGTGGCAACGCGCCCCTGCTGTGCGCTCTCTGGCCGAGCTTAACGATTGGCTGGCCGACCAATGCGTCTTGCTCTGGCAACAGGTTAACCACCCCGAACAAGCCCAGACGCTCTGGCAAGTCTGGTCCGAGGAGCGCGCCCACCTTATGCCCGTCGGCCAAGCCTTCGATGGCTATGTCGAGCACACCAAGCGCGTCTCCCCAACCTGTCTCGTCACCTTTGAACGCAACCGCTACAGCGTACCGGCAAGCTTTGCCAATCGACCAATCACGTTGAAGGTCTACCCCGAGCGACTTGTCTTTCTTGCCGAAGGTCAGGTGATTGCCGAGCACGAGAGGGTTTTTACCCGAGGCCATGGGGTGCCAGGCACCGTCATCTACGATTGGCGCCATTACCTCGCAGTACTGCAGCGCAAGCCCGGAGCGCTTCGCAACGGAGCACCCTTTAGCGAACTGCCCGAGGCCTTTAAAAACCTTCAGTCTCGGCTCCTTAAACACCCCGGGGGTGATAGAGAGATTGTCGAGATCCTCGCCCTGGTGCTCTTGCACGATGAACAGGCTGTTCTGACCGCCGTGGAGCTTGCCCTTGAGATGGGCGCGCCTTCCAAGCAAACGGTCCTCAACCTCCTCTCACGTCTGCTTGAAGGCCATCGGCCTGAGCCATTGCAAGGACCCCTGGCAATCCACCTCAGCCTTGAGCCCCGGGCCAACGTGGACCGCTACGACGATCTAAGAGCTTCGGCGCATAAGGAGTACCACCATGCAGCCTAGCGTGATGACCGATCTGCTCAAGAGCCTCAAACTCCACGGCATGGCGCAGGCCCTAAGCGAACTCTCCGCCCAAGACTCCCCCGCCTATCAGGCGGCAAGCCCCGTGCTCTCAGGGCTCCTAAAAGCTGAGCTTGCCGAGCGCGAAGTGCGGTCGCTCGCCTACCAGATGAAGTCCGCTCGCTTTCCTGCGTATCGGGATCTTGCAGGCTTTGACTTTGAGGTGAGCCAAGCCAGCCAAGCAACCGTGCGCCAGTTGCACCGCTGCGAGTTCATCGAGGACGCCCAAAACGTGGTCTTCGTCGGGGGCCCAGGCACAGGCAAAACCCACCTTGCCACAGCCCTTGGCGTTCAGGCCATCGAGCACCACCGACAACGGGTGCGTTTTTTCCACACCGTGGATCTCGTCAATGCCCTGGAGTTGGAAAAGCTTGCTAATAAACAAGGCGCCATTGCCGCTCGCCTTGCCAACGCCGATCTGGTCATCCTCGATGAACTGGGCTACCTGCCCTTTAGCCAATCGGGCGGCGCTTTACTCTTTCACCTGCTCTCAAAACTCTACGAGCGCACCAGCGTGATCATCACCACCAACCTGAGCTTCTCGGAATGGGTCACCGTGTTCGTCGACCCCAAGATGACCACCGCCCTCTTGGATCGCTTCACCCACCACTGCCACATCCTTGAGACCGGTAACGAAAGCTATCGATTTAAACAAAGCAGCAAAACCAAAACAAAGGAGAAACCAACCCCACCCATTCCAACCCAATAACCCACAAAAAGTAAACTCAGGGTGGGTCAGTTTTCAGTGCAAACCCGGGTCAGGTTTCGGTGCAAATTAATTGAGACGGGGCTTAAAAGCATTTCCTGGTAATGGATCTGAAGCCGAGCGTTACATCCATAGCTTCAGGATGTTTCACCCTCAATTAGCCCCTTATATCTGCAGAAGAGTCG
>JAYNLI010000098.1:0-2486 GCA_038111655.1 Bordetella sp. | reverse complement strand
CTGACGCGAGCCTTTGTCGATCTCTTCAAAGTGGGTCTTGGCGCGCATGACGCAACGGCCACGGCCGGTGCGGTAGCCCTCGCGCACGCCCTCAATGCCATAGATAATGCCCGCGGTGGGGAAGTCGGGGGCCGGAATACATTCCATGAGCTCATCCACCGTGACGTCGGCGTTGGCAAGAAGCATCTGGCAGGCCGCAACCACTTCTGAAAGGTTGTGAGGTGGAATGTTGGTGGCCATGCCCACGGCAATACCCGAGGAGCCATTAATAAGAAGGTTAGGAATGCGCGCGGGCAGAACCAGAGGCTCTTTTTCGGAGCCGTCGTAGTTCGGGCCAAAGTTCACTGTTTCTTTATCAAGGTCCTCAAGAAGCTCATGCGCAATTTTTGAAAGACGAACCTCGGTGTAACGCATGGCCGCAGCATTGTCGCCATCGACTGAGCCGAAGTTACCCTGACCGTCCACCAACATGTAGCGCAGCGAGAAATGCTGAGCCATACGAACAATGGTGTCGTAAACCGCCGAATCCCCGTGCGGATGGTACTTACCAATAACATCACCGACGATACGAGCCGACTTTTTATAGGCCCGATTCCAGTCGTTGTTGAGTTCGTGCATGGCGTAAAGCACACGACGATGCACAGGCTTAAGACCATCACGTACGTCCGGAAGGGCGCGCCCCACGATCACGCTCATGGCGTAATCGAGGTAGGAGCGACGCATCTCTTGCTCGAGACTTACGGGAAGGGTTTCTTTAGCAAAGGACTCCATAGCGAGAAGGCGCTCTTTTCTTTAAATTTTGATGAAACGGCGTGAATCCATCATTTTACCGGTTTTAAGCCGCTAGCACGCCACAGGGGTACCCCCCTGTTTTCATTCAAGAAAACGCCTTCTAAAGGGAAATGGAGCGCAAATCGGCTGCCGGATCCGAGCCAAACGCCTCCGAGACCATATAAGTAAGCAAGCGCTCCGCAACGTCTTGCGGAGGAAGCAAGGCTCCCTGCGCCTTTAGGTCGTCAAATTTTGAGCGCATGGGGAAATCCTGGGACGGGGTTGCCCGTATCTCTCCTTGCATCTCTGTGTCCATAATTCCTGGCGCGAGACTGCAAATTCGAAGGCCTTGAGCGGGTCCCTGCTCTTGCGCCTCGAGCTGTACACAGCGTGCATGATGATCAAGGGCGGCCTTTGTTGCGCAATAGACATTCCAGCCTGCATAGGCCGAGCGGGCCGCACCGCTTGAGACGTGAATGACGCGCCGATCTATAGCCGAGGCCGGAACGGCTTTTAGAAAAGCATCTGTGAGGGTTATGGCTGCACTGACATTAGCCGCTACCGATGAATAAATAGCCTCCGTGGAAAGCCGTCCCACAGGCCCAATGGGACTGATCAGGCCCGCATTATTGACGAGCAATACACGCTCGGCACCAGCGAAGAAATGTGGCAAGGTTGGGCCTGATAAAAAAGCCACAACAGCATTGAGGTCGGAGAGGTCAAGCGGGTATTCACAAACCCACGGCTCTTTAGATCCGCCGTTTCCGGTGGAGGATGCATGGGAGGCATCTTTGGTAAGCAGTTCGGATGGGCTCGGCAGGTTCGTTTTGCCTCTGGAAAGACCCAGCACCGAAAACCCACGTGTGCGTGCCTGCTGCAAGACCGAGGCACCCAAACCCCGGCTGTGACCTGTGATAAGCATGGCTGTCTTCATGCTCGAATGGTAACGCAACGACGTCGAGCTGATAGCGCACAACGTTCAAGCCCAGGCCCGCGGAGTCTCGCCAGTCTTTGTTAATTACTTGAGACCCTGGCTCTTCAAGTCGTTGCTCATGTAAAGCTCGAGCAACAGCGCATAAACCACCGGCTTAATGGTGCCCTGCTCTTGATCGAGCATTTTCCCAAGGGTCTGGGCCGAGATGGCCTTGCAGACGGTAGGCTCGGCAGCACAGGCCGAGAGACTGCGTACGCCTCCTACCAGAATAGCCTGCTCACCAAACGAGGAGCCGGGCTCTAAATTGGCAATAAAGGACTGATTGCTTGGCTCAAACAAGGCCACCTTGCCCGAGACCAAGACATAGAAAAAGTCTGCCTGGTCTCCTTTTTCGAAGAGCACCTGGTCTTTGGCAAAGAAGACTTCGTTAGGGCCAAGCGCCCCTGGGCTCGAACCACTTGGTGCATCAACCGTGCCATTTGCCTCCGCCTCCGCTAGTTCCGTACGCGCCGGCAATTCGGCAACGGATTTGTCCGCAGGTGCCGTCGGGGTCAGCGCCGCTTTGGCTGTTGCTAGCAAAGACCTCTTGGGCGCCGGGGCGTCAGTGGGCACAGCAGAGGATGGCGGCGCAGTTGGCCTAGGGACGGATGCGGTCTCAGGCGCAGACGCTGGCTTAGGCATGGGAACCGGTTTTAGCTTTATCTCTGCCTCGGGGGCAGGCTCAGGATTCACAACCTTAGGCAGATGCTCCTGAGGGATTTTTTTGGGGCCATACCCGGTT
>JAYNLI010000097.1:0-2499 GCA_038111655.1 Bordetella sp. | reverse complement strand
AATACCGGCCTGTCACGCCGGGGGTCGCGGGTTCGAGTCCCGTCCACTCCGCCACTGTTTAATTTTCTTGCGCGCGCCTGGTATCGATCTGTCCTAGAAACAAACTGGTTCAACAGTAGGTAGAGCGAATGTGCGCGAAAACAGGGTTCGTTGTCGAGGGCCTTGTTCTTGGGGTTATGGGTGAACAGAGGCAGTGCGTCAGTTACATTTATCTATTGCGTTTGGCGTATCGAGCTAACAGAAATGGTGCAACAAACCCTATAGCCGCTGCTGATAGCAGACCAACAGCTAATGGACTACCTACTAAGATTGTCCAATCTCCATCTGAGATGGTCATAGCACGGCGGAGATTTTTCTCCATTTGATCGCCTAGCATAATCCCAAGGATCACCGGCACAAGCGGAACATCAAGCTTCCTGAACACCCACCCTACGATTCCAAAGCCAATCATTACAAATAAATCGAAGGTCGAGCCGGAAATTCCGTAAATGCCAACAAAACTTACCATCGCCACACCTGGCATCAGGTAACGCGTAGGAATAGTAAGAATTTTGCTGAACAAATTGACAAGCGGAAGGTTGATAATCAGCAGCATTAAATTTCCAATGAACAAAGCCGCAATTAGTCCCCAAACGACGTCAGGATTTTTTTGAAATAACAGTGGGCCCGGCGTGATGTCGAGGGCTAGTAGCATTGCCAGCAGCACCGCTGTAGTTCCTGATCCTGGTACCCCTAGGGCCAGCATAGGTACCAAAGCGCCCCCTGCCGCAGCATTGTTTCCTGCTTCCGGGGCAGCAACACCTCGAGGGTCACCTTGCCCGAACTTCCCGCTTTGACCAACGGCCTTTTTTTCTGCTGTGTAAGCAATGAACGAGCCGAGTGAGGCGCCAGCGCCGGGCAGTACGCCCGCGATAAAGCCCAGCACTGTCCCTCGAAACATGCTCGGGGTCGTTTGCCGAATCATCGACCATGGCGGGACTGTTCTACCCACCCGGACGGCTTCGGGGTGGCTTTTCACACCAGTAGTCGAGGAATTTTCAATAAACGTGAAAACCTCGGATAGGGCGAAAAGGCCAACTATTGCAACTAGAAAGTCGATGCCGTCGTAAAAATGTACATTGCCCATTGTTAAACGGGGTACACCGGTCTGCCCATCAACGCCGATAGTGGACAACCCAAGGCCGATGGCTGCAGCGATAATGGACTTTACTTGATTTTTACTGGTAATTCCACCAAGTGTGGCGAATGCAAGCGTAAACAGGGCGAAGTACTCGGCAGGGCCGAACAGCAAGGCGACCTCTACTAGCTGAGGAGCTAAAAATACCAGGCCCCAAGTAGCAAAAAAAGCCCCAACGAACGACGACAGGCCGGAAATTGCCAGCGCTTCACCAGCCTGCCCATTTCGGGTCATGGGGTAACCGTCAAGCGTTGTCATGAGCGCAGGCTCATCGCCCGGAATATTTAGAAGTATCGACGAGATACGTCCACCGTACATTGCTCCATAGTAAACACTCGTTAATAAAATCAGAGCTGGTGTTGCTGCTAACCCCAAACTAAAAACCAGTGGGATAAGTATTGCGACACCGTTTGATGGCCCTAGTCCAGGGAGCGCTCCAATCAATGTGCCGAGAATGCAGCCGAGGAGGGCTAAAAGAAGGTTTTGCCACGTAAGTGCGATAGCAAATCCCTCCAAAAGGGAATTCAATGCGCCCATTGGTACTGGTCTAGTTGCGCATTCAAAAGCCCCAGGGGCCTCTCGCGAGAGATAGACCTAAAAGGGTCCCGAAGACACTGTATAGAAGCACCCCTAGTATTACGCCGGCGATACAAGCCTCTTTGGGCGAACTGCCGAGGCGCCACGAGATGAAAGCTGAAGCCATCGACGTTGAGATGACGAATCCTAGATTACTCAGCCACTGCGCGTAGGCACACAAAACAAAGACGGATCCACCTAATTCGACCAGTTTTTTGGAATTTGGCCATATTGGTGATGGATCAGGCCGAACCACCAAAACGAGTCCGCAAATACCGAGTACAGCGCTAATCATCCAAGGAAACATCTTTGGGCCGAGTGGATCCTGTATGAAACTTTCCTGTATGTTGTTCGCCCCAACCATGGTAACGAGGGCTAGTGCGGTCATGACCGCGCCAAACCACCTGTCGCTGCTGTGTGTACTCGTTTTGGCAGGGCTTGACTGCACTAGAACCTCCTCCTCAGAAGTTGTCCCCTGTTCGGACTCGTCAAGGGGACCGCTTCCAACTCGCATTATTTAAGGATACCAATCTGTTTGGACAGCTCTTGGATCGACTCAACGGATTCTTTGACGAATGCCTGGAACGCGTCACCTTGAAGATTTAGCTTGGCTAGGCCATTTTTCGCCATCACAGACGCCCACTCGGGTGATTTGTACATCGTTGCGAGTTGTTTTGACCAGAAGCTGTAGGCTTCGTCAGACATACCCCGGGGAACATAAAACCCGCGCCAGTTCGCCCCAATGA
>JAYNLI010000096.1:0-2500 GCA_038111655.1 Bordetella sp. | reverse complement strand
TTAACATTGCGATCAGACGCTAATCGTGCCCGTATAGCGGCTTCAGTTAACGTATTAGCAAGATTAAGCTGTCGCATAGCGTTCTCTAGGTTCGTTTGGGCTAACCCTGCACGCTCTCTAGCCAGTGTGTTCTCAATCATTGCCTGTTGTGTGCCTGTTGTACCACCACGCTGTGAGGCCGATTGACGTAAGGATGCCCTTCTAGCCTCTTGCTGACGGGCTTGCTGAGGCGTTAGGCCGCCGCTAAGAGCCTGTTGACGTAAGGCTTCTGCCTGCTCACGAATAGGTGCGGCCATTGCACGCAATTCACGCTCGGCACCACGACCTTCACGCCTAGCTTGGCCTGCAAAGTAAGCGGCAGGCAACGAACCAAGTCCAGTTGCAAGCAACCTAGAAAGCATTGGATATTCTTGCCTAAACTGTTGAGTTCCAGTCTCTAGGCCACGCAATCTCTCTCCAACACCGCTTGTAAGTCGGTCAAGAATACCGGGTTGCACTTCCTGTGGAGTGCGTAGACCCTGTGCATACTCCATTAAACGGGCAGTTTCGGCAGGCGATTGCGCTCCAACGGCTTGATAATCAAGTTGCGCTGGCGTTAAAGGTGCAATACCGGGCACCGCACCCGTGTATTGGAAGCCTACGCCACCCGGCATGGATACATCGTACTGTTGACGCTCGGTAAGCGGCAACCCTGCTTGTTGGGCTTCTAGGGCTTGGTTGTAGCCTGTCTGAGTAGTGCCGTAATAGCCGGGGTCTTCAGACGCTCTCAATTGAGCCATGTAATCAACAGGCTGCTCGTAATTTACATCGGCACCGTAAGTGCCTTCGCCATAGATGTCTTCAGGCTGAAACTCAGGCAAGCCAGTATTGGGGTTGATTCTGCCGCTACCACCAGCCTCAAGAAGCATCTGCGCTTCTTCTGGTGTAATATGAGCAAGCATTGTGTCAGGGCCACGGCCCATCTGACGCAACACCTCGGCAAGTTCTTGGGCGTTTCCAAGGCCACCCATGCCTGTTAAAGTTCTCATAAGCCTAACGCCCTTGATAAAAGTCTCAAAGAACGGCGATTCCAAACCGCACGTTGCTCGTCTTCGTCGCCTCCGAACAGCGGTTCTTTCTCGCCTAGAATACTCGCTAAAGCCTCTCCTGTCACCCTACTTGCAAAAGGTGTCGTTTCAGGCCTGCCGCCCGTTTCACGGTCAAATATCAGGCTTGGACGCAATGGCGTTCTAAGCTCTCCTGCACCACCTTCTCCTTCGCCTGCGCCACCCTCACCAGCACCACCTTCTCCTGCACCGCCCTCGCCTGCACCGGGTTCCGTTCCCTCGCCTTCTGGCGTGCCTTCAGGGGCACCTTCAGGGGCACCTTCTTCACCCAAAAGCCTGCCTCTGCCTCCGGGGAGATCGCCTGTTTGAAGGAAAGTAAGCAAGTCTTGGTCGGAAAGCCCTGCATCGCCCTCTGCATCTGCAAGCGATCCTATGCGCTCACGTTGCTCGCCAAGCGTTCTAGCCTCTTCCTCGGCCATGCGTGCGCTTTCTTCAAGCCCAGAAAGCTCTTCTTCAAGTTGGCTAGCAATATCTTGACCAATGCCTCGACCCGTAGGAAGCTCACTAAGGCGCTGGAATTGTTGCTCGGCTTGGGTTGCTTGCGTTCTTGCCTGCGTTTGTCGTTGTTCTGCAACCCGCAATTCTTCTTCAAGTTGACGTAATTCGTTCTCAATAAGCGTAGAAAGTGCGGCATCCCGTAGTTGTTGGGATAGAACTGGCTCTACTACGGCTCCACCCGCAGCATCAGGAATCGGCTGTGTAGGCACACCAATCGTCGGGTTGTCCCTAAACTCAGGCAACTCTTGACTTACTGTTGTCTGTAGAGGCCTTGTAGGATCAACTCGCCCGGAAAGCGGATCAACAGGTACGCTACCAAATTCATAACGAATACCAATTTCAGGAGAACTTAGGATTTGATAGGAATAAGTCGATCCATCGTCCCTAGTGCCCGTAACCTGAAAAGATTGCACTCCGTCTTGCTCACCAAGCGACGTAACTTGCTCACCACGGTTAGCCGCCACCTGTAAAACAGTTTCTAATTCACTCAACGCCTGTGCTGGCCCTGCTACTAACTGCGGTTGTTGCGCTGCAACAAGGTCTTTTTCTCTTTGGGCGGCGGCAGCCTCTTCTTGCTTTCTTCTTATCTCGTCTTGACGGTCTGCCTCGGCTTGATAGGCCTGTACAGAGGACAAAATAATGCCCGGTGCGGTGCGTTCTAAAGCCTCGCCAACGTCAATTCCTTGCAAAGCGGCGCTTGTAGCGGTCTGTGCAATGCCGTTTGTTGCCGTAAGTACGCCTGCCATGATCTCTGGGTCTTTATCCAGCACATCTTTCATGGCACCTTTCATTAAATCAGCCGATTTAGCGCCAACACCCTGTGCGGCTAGGCTAATGCCTACTGTTTCTAAGAACTCGCCCTGCCCACTAATCTCTGCGGTTACGCCATTGGCAAC
>JAYNLI010000095.1:0-2501 GCA_038111655.1 Bordetella sp. | reverse complement strand
GTTTCCTGTAGGCGTCAATGTCGTTATTGACCGTCGATAACTCTCTGAGGAGCTTCCCCTGTTGGTAGGCAAACTCAGCCGGGTCTGGATGGTTGTTGAGTTGCGCTGCGAGGGCCGGGTTGTCCCTGGCCTTCTCAACGAACACATCACGCACTTCGTCGTAGTCCTGGTGCCTCGCCCGCGCCGCACTTTCCAGTGCGTTGTAATAACGGTTGAGGTAGTCGGACTGAAGCTCGTGACGCATCCGATCCAATCGTGCTTCGATTGACTTGTCAGGGTCGTCCCAGAACGGCGGCGGCTCGGGCAGGCTCTTGGCCTCCTCTCTGGCTCGCAACCGGGCTTCCAATTCCTGACGCTTGCGGCGTTCCTCAAGCATCGCGGTCTTGTAGGCGTCTTCCTTCGGCTTCGGCTCGGCCTCTACAGGCTTGGCTTCCTCCACAGGAGCGGCGACCTCCTGCTTGGCAAAGCGGCCTTGCTCGTCTCTTGGCTGCCCTGCCTGTTCGCCCGTGGTTTCTGGTCTCAGTACGTCATTGATCTCGGTTGTCACTGTTGTCCTCTCACGTTGGACTGAACGAATCGCCCGGAACCCGGCGACGGTGTGCGCCCGTTGAACCTCGGCGGCAGGCATGAAAAAACCCGCTCAAGGCGGGTTCTCTCGGGAAACAAAAAACCCGCACTAGGCGGGCTTGGAATCAGTAGCCGGGACGCGGCTTTGGCTTACGCGGTTTCACTTGGCTTTCCTTTTGTCAAACAACTTGCGGCTCTTGGGCGTGTGGGTCGCCCCAGAATGAGTGCTGCCGTCAGGCATCTTGTGGGTCTTGCCCATGTAGGGCTTGCCCGTGGAGGTGTATTTCATGCTTTACCGCCTTACAATCATGTCGCTCATGGGATCGTCATAGCTTTCCCAAGGAAACAACGACTTTCTCGCTTCCTTTGGCAAATCGACACGTTTTTGTGCGCTTCTTGCTTCCTGTTCGCCCGCCAGTAAGCGATATGCTTGATGCGCACTTAGATACTCTGGCGGTGACTCCCACCAAGGAATGCCACGCTCTTTAAGACTTCCGGATATCTCGTCAACTTTTGCAAGAGTCGGAAATATGCGTTTGCTTTCTTTCTGATATTCGTCAAACAACTGAGTTGCAACTTCACGATCAACTGAGCCGCGTCTTAAATTGCTTTGTTCGTCGGCTTTCAATCGAGGGGCATACTTTGTTGCCCACAAAGAATTACTTGCTTGCAATTCTTGTGAATATTTTTGAGATTTTAGCAGTGAAAGTAATTCTCTAAACTCTGGACTTTCCTGAATTGCTTTTTGATATTTTTGATAAGCAGGATTGACCACATTTCCCATTTCGGGCAAATCCGGGTTCCCTCCTCTCGGGAAACCTTCCTTTGCTTGAATGGCGTGTTGCAATTCGTGGATAAGCGTTTCGCGGACATCCTTGTCTGGACGGCTGTCTAACTTTAAATCAATTTTTCCGCCAATATCATTTGAGTAACTTCCAAGATAGTTTGACCAAGGAGCAAGTTCGCCAACCGAAATTCCCATCAATTCTGGATAAGCCTCGGCAAGTTGTTCGTGACTCAAAATGTCGCCAACCTTGCCTTGTCGTGGATTGGTTGCTAACTGTGCGCGTTCTGCCAGCAATTCGTCGTATCGTTTTGACGCAGCATCTCCTGCTTCCGACTTAAAACGTCGAAAGCCGCCGCCTGGCAGCAGATCGTCTTCAATCGTTTTCGCAAGAACTTTTAGTTCCGCGTTTATTTCGTCTAAACGTCTGCTGTACGCTTCTTGACCCCAGTTTGGCTTTGTGTACGTTGATCTGCTGTCGTCAATTTCAAACCGCCAATCCCCACCTGGGCCTTTGAACCACCCGGTATTTTCGTAAATTTTGTCCATTGGCACGCCTTGAGCATCCAGAGCCGTTGCCCTGTTCCATGCGTCAAGGTCAGCCGTTTTGGCTTTTACGCCACCGTAAATATCTTGTCTAACAGGCTGGCGACTGCGCCCACCGAACCCGATGTTCTCTCCAATAAACTGACCCAGCGACAACGGCCCGCCGGTCACGCCTTCCTTGACGTAATTACCAAACTGAGCCGCCGCTTCCCCAGGCTGGGTGACGGCATACTTGCCGAGTTCGTACAGACCACGGGCGGTCTGCACAGGGTTGGTCACCATCTGGTACAGCCCCTCGCCCTGATCTGCCAGACCCTGCCCCAGGCCGATGGAGTAATTTTCCAGACGAGTGCCGAGGCTTATTGGGGCGATCTCTGCCTGTGCCAGCGGGTTGTGCGGGGCTGGAACTGACTGACCCAATGCAGGCAGCGGAGTGACCCTCGCCCTCGCCCTAGCGATGACCTGTTGAGTTACCGGGTCGGTCATATCGGCGCGGTAGCGTTATCCACGGCCAGGGCCATCTCGACCTTTGTCTTCTGGGCGTCGGCCTCATCCTTTGCCGCCTTGGCCTGCTTTGCCATGATCTCGGCTTCAGCGCCCATCT
>JAYNLI010000094.1:0-2562 GCA_038111655.1 Bordetella sp. | reverse complement strand
TTGCGCAGGCTGCCATGGCCCCAACGGCAAAGGCATTCCTGCACAGTACCCAAGGCTCTCTGGCCAACATGCCGATTACACGGCAGCAACCTTGGCAGCGTTTAAGTCGGGTGAGCGGGCGAATAGCACTCAGATGATGTCAGTTGCCAAAGGCATGAACGAGGGCGACATGAAGGCTGTAGCGGAGTACCTTGCAGGACTCCGATAAGCTCTCCACTGCTGGTATAGAACTCGAGGCAGGCTCGGCCTGGGTTCGAGAAACCATTGAGCTTTTAAGCTCGATGCGCTTCGCTATTTCTGCCTTGTCTGTGCTCTGCATTGCAAGTGCAATTGGCACCATTGTTCCGCAGGCCTCGCCCGATATTAACTATGTGAACCAGTTTGGGGCTTTCTGGGCCGAAGTCTTCGGTGCCTTCGACGTTTTTCGTGTCTATAACGCGCCATGGTTCTTGGTCTTTATGGCGCTTATGCTTGTATCGACCACCCTCTGCCTTATTCGCAACACACCCAAAATGGTTCGGGAGGCAAGGTCATGGCCTGTCCACGTTCGTGACCGAGCCTTTGTGGCTTTTAGTCATCGCCACGAGAATCCCGTTGCCAACGAATCTCAGGCGGTGCTCTCTGTTCAGCAAGCCACGGACTGGTTGAAGTCCCGAGGGTATGGCATTAAGAGCCCCTCCTCTGACGATGCCAGCCTACCTGTCGTTGTTGCAAAAAAAGGCGGATCCAATCGGCTTGGATACGTTGCAGCGCATCTGGCTATTGTTGTTATTTCTTTGGGGGGCCTTCTTGATAGCGAAATCCCCACGCGTGCCGCAGCCTGGTGGTGGGACAAGGCGCCGGTGAATCTTTCCGGACTTAATTCGGCAGACGACGTTCCCTCCTCCGCCAAAATGCCTCAGGCCACACCAACCTACAGGGCAAACCTATTAATCCCCGAGGGGAAGACCTCTGATCTTGCGGTCATAAACAAGCCGGGTGGCGCTCTGCTACTAGACCTTCCTTTCGAACTTACGCTTAAGGAGTTTAGGGTCGATTACTACAGCACGGGTATGCCCAAGCTCTTTGCGAGCCAGGTCGTGCTTAAAGACAAAATAGACGGAACAGTTCGTGAGGCCACTATCGAGGTTAATAAGCCACTCATTCACCGGGGTGTGGCGATTTACCAGTCAAGCTTTGATGACGGAGGGTCCAAGCTCAAACTCGTGGCGCACCCTTTGAATGGGCCCATAAGGCAGTTGCTACCCATTGAGCTGGCTGTAGGGCAGTCTTTGCCTTTGCGCAGTGAGAGCCAGACCTTGGCCCTTGAGATCTCGGGATTCAAGGCCATAAACGTTGAAAATATTGGTGATCAAGCGCCTATTGAAGACCCGTTTAAGAAGCACGTGGCTGCGGTTCTATCCCCCGCAGTGAATGCCACCAAGAGCAAGAATCTAAGGAATGTTGGACCCAGCTTTAATTACAAGCTTCGTGACACGGCCGGTCAGGCAAAAGAGTTTCACAGTTATATGCTCCCCATCGACCTTGATGGCGCTCCGGTCTTTCTTATTGGTGTTCGCGACAGTCCGGATGAGAGCTTTCGCTATCTTCGTATCCCTGCCGATGAGAACGGCTCGCTTCAGGAGTACATGCGACTTCGTGTGGCCATGGCAAATCCTCAGGTTCGCCAAAGGGCTGCAGAAATTTTTGCTCAGCGCTCCGCCCCTGACAATCTTGCGCCCGCATTAGCCAGCAGCGCGCAAAGATCGCTCGATGCCGTGGCCGAGGGCGGTCTTCAGGGTCTGGCCGATCTTCTCGAGCAGACCGTACCCGAGGCCGAGCGTGACCGGGCTGCCGATGTTGTCGTGCGCATGCTGACCTCGGCCTTTTGGGAGGTCTGGCAGCTTGCCCGCCTGACCGATGGCTTGCCAAGGCTCGAGCAAAACGACCAGACCTTGAACTTTACCCAGCGGGCACTGAATGCCTACAGCGACAGCCAGCTCTTCGGTGCTCCGCTGTTGGTGATGCTCGATGACTTCGAACAAGTTCAGGCCTCCGTTTTTCAAGTAACTCGGTCACCGGGAAAGACCACGGTCTACCTAGGCTGTTTGTTGCTAACCATTGGAATTTTCGCCATGCTTTACATTCCAGAGCGTCGAGTCTGGGTCTGGCGCAGCGTGAATGAGTCGGGACAGGTGGAGTCGGTTCGCTTGGCCGCCTCAACAACTCGGCATTCGCTTGATTTTGATCGTGAATTTCAGGAACTTCGCGCCTCTATAAAAACTCATTAGCAAGGGCGCAACTGCGGGAGTAACGAATGAACACAGCTACAGCAAACACAGCAACGGCAGCTGAACTCACAATGCCGTCTCCAGCCGTTCGGGCCGTTGGGCGTGAGCGAATCGGCGTGCTTGATTTCGGTTTCTTTCTCATTCTTGCGCTCGGCGCGGCCTATGTAAGTCAGCAGTACGGGTCGTCCATGGATATCTATGAGACGGTTATTCTCTGGGCCTGTGTGCCATCCATCGCCTTCCTTGGATGGCTCTGGCCGGCCCTGCGCCCTTACTTTATTGGCTGCGCCGT
>JAYNLI010000093.1:0-2713 GCA_038111655.1 Bordetella sp. | reverse complement strand
TGGTTGCCCAAAACTATTATGAGCAGATGGGGCAGATTGCCTACAGCAGCGCGGCTATTGCCAGTCGCCCCGTCAACGAGCTCTACGAACGAGTGGCTCGCGAGTTTCGACTTTTAAGTAGGGTATTACGGGGGATACGGGACAGGGCTTTTGCCGCTTAGTGGGTTTCGCTTGACTCGGCTGACTGTGCCGCTTTGAGAGCCTGTGCGCAAACGAAACCACTTGCCCATGCCCACTGAAAGTTATGGCCTCCCAGGTGGCCTGTGACATCAAGGCATTCGCCAATAAAGTGCAGGCCCTTGTAGCGTTTGGTCATCATGGTCTGTGCATTCAGTTCATTTGTATCGACGCCACCTAACATCACCTCTGCCTTCTTCCAGCCTAGGGTTCCAGCCGGCTTGACCTTCCAGTTCGTAAGGTAGTCAGTGACTCGGGCTCGATCTTTCTTGCCAAGCTCGGCCCAGCGTCGCTCACCAAGTCCAAGCCGATTTGAGAACGCCTGAGCGAGACGTTGTGGCATGAACTGGGCTAATAAGTTGTCAACTCGCTTACCGCCATGATGTGACTCATCAAATACGCCACCAGAATTTTCTTTAGCAAGCCAGTTGATGGCGATGGATTCCCCGCTCTGCCAATAGTTGCTTGCCTGCAAGACGGCTGGACCAGAGAGTCCCTTGTGGGTGAAGAGAAGGTCATCATTGAAAATGCCTTGCCCATAGCTAACGTTGGTGTTGGCCCCGCTTAGATCCTTACGGTTTAGTCGATCCTTATCCGTTTGCCCCGCCGTTATCTCGACCGACATACTTAGGCCTGCAAGTGACTCTAAGCCTTGTTGATCTTTTGGGTCGAGAGCTAGCGGAACGAGACCAGGTTGAACCGAAGTGACAGTAAGACCCAGTTGACGCGCCAGTTCTAGCCCCCACGCGGAGGCTCCAATGGTCGGGACAGAAAGCCCTCCGGTTGCCACGACAAGTTGGTGCGCCTGAACCATACCATTGGAGGTCTCTAAGACCCAGAGCCCAGACTCATTTGCAGCCTGATTAGATTCCAGGTTGTGGTGTTTAAGTTCCTTTTCTATGAAGCCTGCCACTTCCGCATCGTTCGGGGCACGCACCGCTTGCACACTTAATGGGTGTTGAATCGTCACCCCACCTTTACGGCATTCGGCCATAAGCATTTCAACGATTGCCTTGGAGGACTCGTTACAGAAAAGTTGGCCGCGATGTTTTTCATGGAAGGCAATGCCGTACTTCTTGACGAGAGCGATGAAACGACTGGGCGAATACCCGTGAAGAACGTCGTGAACAAAACCCGGGTTTTTGCAAAGAAAATGGGTGGGGTTTGAATGAAGATTAGTAAAATTGCATCGGCCTCCGCCGCTAATTCGAATCTTTTCTCCCAGGACGCTGGCATGGTCGATGACAAGTGCTCGAAGTCCGCGTTGACCTGCTAAGCCTGCACAAAAAAGCCCAGCAGCCCCTGCGCCGACCACCACGACATCCCATGGTGCAGATTGATTCATGATTCGTCTGGTTTACCTTATATTTGCGCCGAACGCCGATTCATTGGGAAATAACGCAATCGGTAGGGGCGTTGGCCCGCATGTTGTCGACTTCGTTAGGATAATAGTGCATGAATATTACCGGCACCCGCACTCAAATATCGAACCTCAGTCAGTGGCTGGGGCGTCAAGAAAGTCTCGAGGACTCGCTTACCGTTTTCCCTGCCAATGCCCTTGCCGCAACCCTTAACCAGGACTCTGTTTTTGCCCAGGGCGATGTTTTGCCAGCACTTTGGCATTGGCTTTACTTTCTTCCGCACGCGAAGCAATCGGAATTGGGGCCTGATGGCCACGCCCATCGAGGCGGGTTCCTCCCCCCGGTGTCGCTTCCTCGAAGAATGTGGGCTGGGGGAGACCTGCATTGGCATCGTCCACTACGAATGGGTCAAGACGTCAAAAGGGTCTCGAGCATTCATAGTATTGAGCAAAAGCAAGGCAGGTCGGGCGAGCTTGTTTTTGTGAAGGTCTTGCATGAGATCTCAGACGATGAAGGAATCGCCATGCAAGAAATTCACAACATTGTTTATCGTGGCCGTGCATCAACGGGGGGGCCGAGCCAGGGTTCGGGGTTCGTTCAGGCCGAATACCCCGCGCAGTTTAGTCGTCGCCTCGTACCCGATAGCGTTCTTCTTTTTAGGTATTCCGCCCTTACATTTAATGGGCATCGCATTCATTACGACCACCGCTACACCATAGAAGAGGAGGGTTACGAGGGCTTGATTGTTCACGGTCCTTTGGTGGCAACCTTACTTGCAGAGTTACTGCGCGAGCAGAAGCCCGGTGCGAATTGGCTATCGTTTACTTTCAAGGCATTGCTACCCATTATTGAAGGCCAGACCTTGCAGCTATGTGGAAGAGCCCTTGATGAAAATCGTTATGAGTTGTGGGCAGAGAATGATCGGGAGGCCATGACGATGACTGCTTCAGCCGTCATTCAAGACCTTTCGGCAACATAGAGATTCACTGTTTTTTGTTCTTTTGGAGAAAGACTTTGCAAGACATTCCTACCGTTGATGCCTACCAAGATATGCGTGAAGCCTTACGCGACCTCTGTGCCCAGTTTGACTCGAAGTACTGGCAGGCGGTGGACGAGGAGCGAGGCTACCCCGAGCGGTTTGTTGAGGCTTTGTCACAGGCGGGTTGGCTTGCTGC
>JAYNLI010000092.1:0-2714 GCA_038111655.1 Bordetella sp. | reverse complement strand
AGGACCGGGCCAAGCTCGAAATCGAAGTCACCGCGTCGCTAGGGTAAACCCCATGTCAACATTGGGGTTGCACCTAAAGACATGGTGCCCGTAATGGTTATAGTATGTAACTAGGTTTTATGCACTCTTTGGAGCACCCATGAAGTTTTCTCAAATCTCCCTGGTGGCTGCCGCCTTGGCCGTCACAACCGCATCGGCGGCACCGGTCAAAATTGGGTTTATCACCACCCTCACCACGCCGGCCGCCATCATTGGCAAGGACATGCAGAACTCGGTCAATTTGGCCATGGCGCACCTGGGCGGTAAGGCCGGGTCGACCCCGTTGGAAGTGATATTTGCTGATGACGGCTTCAAACCCGACGTGGGCAAGCAAGCCACCGATCGCCTGCTCAAGCAGGACAACGTGGACTTTGTGGCGGGCTATATTTGGTCGCACGTGTTGCTGGCGTCGCAAAAATCGGTGCTTGACTCGGGCAAATTTCTTATTTCGGCCAACGCCGGCCCCAGCCCCATGGCGGGCAAGCTGTGCAACAAAAACTTTTTCTCCACCTCGTGGCAAAACGATCAAACCCCGATGGCCATGGGTGAAGTGCTCAACAAAAAGGGCGTGAAGTCGGCTTACGTCATGGCCCCCAACTATGCCGCTGGCACAGACATGGTGGCCGGCTTTGAGCGGGTGTTCAAAGGAAAAGTGGTGGGCAAAGATCTCACCAAGTGGGGCGCCGATGCTCAGTTGGACTTCTCGGCCGAGTTGGCCAAGGTGCGCGCCAGCAAGGCAGAGGCGCTTTTTGTGTTTTATCCAGGCGCAGCCGGCCCTGCATTTATCAAGCAGTACGAGCAGTCGGGTTTGAGCAAAACGGTACCCCTGTATTCGGTCTTTACGGTTGACGCCTTGTCTTTGCCGCGACTTCAAAAAGCCAACTTCCAAGCTGCATTGGGTTCGCGAACCACACAAGAGTGGGACCCCACGCTTGACAACGCGGCCAACAAAAAGTACGTGGCTGACTACAAGAAGAAGTTTGGCGGTTACCCCTCGTACTACGGCGCCCAAGCTTACGATGCCATCATGCTGATCGCCTCAGCCGTTAAGGCGGTCGGCGGCGACATGTCCAACCCCGATAAGGTGCGCGCAGCCCTCAAGGCCGCCAATTTTGATTCTGTTCGGGGCAAGTACACCTATGGCAACAATCACTTTCCCATCCAGAATTTCTATCTGCGCGAAGTGGTGAAAGACAGTGAAGGCAACTGGACGACCAAGGTGGTGGACACGGTATACAAAAACCATGTCGACTCATACGCCGCTCAGTGCAAGATGTAATCGATTGAGTTTTACGCCAATCAAAGGGCCGGTGTTTGCCGGCCCTTCGTTTTATTGCCAAATTAGGGCTTAGGTGTGGACAGTACCCTGCTACTTATGCAAGTGATCAATGGCCTGCAACTGGGGCTGTTGCTGTTTATGGTCGCGTCTGGCCTGACCTTGGTGTTTGGCATTTTGGACTTTGTGAATCTCGCGCACGCCTCGCTTTATATGGTGGGCGCGATGATTTGCGCCTCGCTAAGCTTTTTGGTGGGCGGCTTTGTATGGGCCGTGCTGTTGGCCCTGCCACTGACGGCACTGGTGGGGTGGGGTATCGAGCGGCTGGTGGCGCGTCGTTTGTATACACGTGGGCATTTGGACCATGTCTTGGCAACGTTTGGCCTGATTTTGGTGCTGAATACCTCGGCCCACCTGATTTGGGGCCCCGAGGGCATACCCGTGGCGTTACCCGACTATCTTAAGGGCCAAATTGTGCTGGGCGAGGCGCTGGTGCTGCCCAAATATCGGTTGGTGATTATTGGCGCCGGGCTACTGGCTGCGCTTGGGCTTTTTTGGCTGGTGACACAAACCAAATTAGGCATGCTGATTCGCGCGGGTGCCTCAAACCGTCAGATGGTGGCAGCGCTCGGCATCAATATTGAGCTGTTGTTTACCCTGGTGTTCTCAATGGGGGCGGTGTTGGCGGGTTTGGCTGGCATGCTCATTACGCCCATTACCGAGGCCTCGTTGGGCATGGGTAACACCATCATCATCACCGCCTTTGTGGTGATTATTGTGGGGGGTATTGGCTCAATCAAGGGCTCTTTCATTGCTGCGCTCATCATCGGAATGATTGACACCTTAGGGCGTTCGTTTTTGGACGTGGCGTTGGGGCTGGTGCTTTCGGCCAATGCCGCCGAGAATTCGGCCCCCGCCATATCGGCCATGCTCATCTATCTCATCATGGCTGTTGTGCTGGCGTTTAAGCCTCAGGGCTTGTTTCCTCCTAAAGTAAGGTAGGCAAGCGTGAATCCCTTATCTCGTGTGGTCACCACGGTGCTGCTGGTCGCCCTGGCGGTTGTTCCGACTGGCCTTTATTTCATGGGCCATGCGTTTTGGCTCGACGTGGCCACCCGGTTGGTGATTTTAGCCATTGCCGCGGCCAGTCTTAACTTTATTTTGGGGTATGGCGGGTTGGTCTCGTTTGGCCACGCGGCGTACCTTGGATTGGGTGCCTACGCCGTAGGTATTCCGGTGTTTCACTCTGTGTATGGCGGCTTGGATTTTTGGGGCTTGGCCACCGCATCGGGTTGGGTGCATTTGGCAGTGGGCTTCGTGGTGTGCGCGGTGTTTGCCGCCATTACGGGGGCGATTAGCTTGCGCACCAAAGGCGTGTACTTCATCATGATCACGATGG
>JAYNLI010000091.1:0-2746 GCA_038111655.1 Bordetella sp. | reverse complement strand
CCTGGAAGATGCACTAAAGATTGAGCGGGCTGTGAAACGACACAAAGTACAGCTTGCCATGAGCTACCCCCGACGCTGGGGGGCGGGCTATCAATGGGTTGCTAAGGCCCTGCAGCATGGGGGTTTGGGTAGGCTTGAATCAATCAATGTTCAGTTCCCAGGCAACTTTATTCACACGGGCACACACGCCTTTGATGTACTTCGTATGTGGTGCGGCGAGGCTGTCGCAGTGCAGGGCTGGCTCGAAGGCGGCTCGCAGAATATTCAAGACAGCGGATATCGGTTTGAAATCCAGTTTGACGAGGCCAAGCCCCAGAACGATCTGGGCGGCTTCGGGGTCATTTGGTTTGAAAACGGCGCGCGTGCCACCTTACAGGCCGGGGCCAAAAATTACTTTCGATTCGAGTTTGAACTTCTTACGGACCAGGCGATGGTGCGTCTTGGCAACAGCCAAAGGGAGCTTTGGCAGGTGGCCCCAAGCCCGCGCTTTACTGGATTCCAGGAGCTTCAAAAGGTTGGCTTTCCAAGCCTTGAAGAGAAGAATGTCTTTGCTGCGGTTGCCTTGAACCTTGCAGAGGTTGTCTCGAATTCCGAAAAAGAAGAAAAGAAGAGTGCCCCTAAGTCTGTGCTTTGCGACGCCACCGACGGGCGCAAGGCCCTTGAGATAGGCATTGCAATTCACCAAAGCCATGCCAGTGGCAACACGGTGGTGCACATGAAAGACCTTAACCAGTCACTTAGAGTGCAGAATCGCTAGGCAACCCCCTGCGGCATAACCCCTTTCAATTTGTTGGATAATAAGGGCTCTTAAAGCACCATGGTCTGCAAGTTGCCGCACTGACAACAAAAGGTCTGGCTCGTAGAACAATTTTTTGAAAAAAGGAGCACGCTCGAGTGGAAGAGAACAAAACCTCTCAGCCCGTGCTCTTTGAAGATGCGCTAAACAAGCTGGCCGAGGATCTTCAGCAGGCCCCCTCCGGCTCATCATCGAAAAACTCTATTTTGGTGACAGGTGGCACGGGCTCGTTTGGTAAAGCCTTCGTCAAGGAAATTCTTAAGCGCTACCCCAAAATCAAGCGCCTGGTCATCTACAGCCGGGACGAGCTTAAGCAGTACGAACTGTCCAACGAATTTCCCACCATTCAATACCCCGGGGTTCGTTACTTTATTGGCGATGTACGCGACCTCGACCGCTTAAAGCGTGCCATGCATGGTATTGACACGGTGGTCCACGCTGCGGCATTAAAGCAGGTGTCCGCCGCCGAGTACAATCCGTTTGAGTTTATTAAAACCAATGTACTTGGGTCACAAAACATTGTGGATGCTGCGCTGGATTGTGGTGTGAAGAAGGTCATTGCCTTGTCCACCGACAAAGCCGCCGCACCTATTAATTTATACGGAGCCACCAAGCTTTGTTCCGACAAGCTGTTTATTGCGGCCAACAACTACCGTGGTCAACGGGACGTTCGATTTTCGGTTGTGCGTTACGGCAATGTTATGGGCTCGCGCGGTTCAGTCATTCCATTTTTCATGAAGATGGCTAAAACTGGGGTGCTTCCTATTACCGACCCCCAAATGACCCGCTTCAACATTACGTTAGAAGAAGGCGTGAACCTGGTTTTGTCGGCTATAGAGTCCGCCTCTGGCGGTGAGGTCATTGTTCCCAAAATTCCGTCGTATCGAATTACCGATGTCGCCGAGGCCATTGGCCCAAGCTGTAAGAAAAGAGTCATTGGCATCCGGCCTGGCGAAAAGCTGCACGAGGAAATGATTACTAGCAGCGACAGCTACTCGACCATCGAGTTCGATCGGCATTTCTTCATCTTGCCTCCCAACGACGAGAGCATAAAAGCCACCGCATCAGGCGGGCACCCGGTGGAGCCAGGCTTCAATTACCAGTCGGATCAGAACGGCGCTTTTCTAACCGTAGAAGAGCTCCGTAAACTCATTAAGGAGCATATCGATCCGAAGTTCCAGCCGGTTTAAGCAATTCCCCGGGGCAGTGCAATGCCGTGGGGTTCCTCGCGGGTAACTCGAGACCCTAGGAATCCTGCACGTAGTCCCAACGCATGGCAGTGCCAACCGGTAGAGCCTGCGAAGCGCGCTTACCCAGAAGGCCTTCAAGGTGTTCAGGTGCAAGCCCAAAGCCAGGGCGAATGGCACGAAGGTTCTCTTTGGTAAAACACTCGCCTGTAGCAATGTCTTTGGCGACATAAAGCGAGCGCCGGTAAGTCAACGATTCTTTTTCAGCCGTGTTGCATCCCAAGGCGGCCTGGCCCATGGCCTGCCAGACACGCTGAGTCTCAGTAACAAGGTCGCGAACCTCGTGGGGTTCCAGTGAAAAGGCAGAATCCACCGTGCCATCGGCGCGCGCGAGAGTGACATGTTTCTCGATAAGCACGGCCCCCATGGCCACCGAGGCAAGGGGAACGGCAAGCCCCATGGTGTGGTCCGACAGCCCAACCAAACTATTGAAGCGATCTTTAAGAAGCGGCAAGGCTCGCAGATGGGCCTGGTCAACCGGGGCGGGATAGCTGCTGGTGCATTTCAAAAGAATAAGGTCTTGGCAGCCTGCCTCTCGCGCGCTGCTAACCGCCTTGGCAATTTCCTGCTCACTAGTCATGCCGGTCGAAATAATCACAGGCTTACCGGTTGCCGCCACCCGCTTAATTAAAGGCAGGTCGGTGCATTCAAAGGATGAGATTTTGTAGCACGGGGTATTCAAGTCTTCAAGAAAATCAACCGC
>JAYNLI010000090.1:0-2809 GCA_038111655.1 Bordetella sp. | reverse complement strand
GTAAGACCTGCAAAGCCGTGGTGGGCCGCTAAGGCCAGTACGGTTCCCATGGAAAATTTACTTTGGTGAACGGTTTGTGGATTCGTAACCGGGCCAAGAACATCAAGTGCCCCCTGGTGAACGCGCGCAACCACGGCCTGAATATCGGAAGGCTTCAATTGTTGCTCGTTCAAAACTCTAAGTAAAGCATCGACGGTGGGGTGCGTATGGCGGCACGAGGCATAGTATTTAAACGAGGTTTCCATAAGTGCCCAGCGCTCGCCGAGTCGATGGGTCAGTTTGTCTGGGTTGGAATCGGTTGACATGCCTTGGGCCATACCCTGTTTGCCTGTAAGTATGTCTAGTGCGCCGGTAAGGCCTTTTTCAGCCATTAAAGCAGCCATGAGTCCGCCACCACTTGCATGCGCTGTGTGAAGTTGCTTAGAGTCAGCCGCGTCGCGTAGAAAAGCCCAGAGGCCTGCGGCCTGGGTTCCAGCCGACCCAAATGCATGAAGCATTTGTAAGGGCGAAAGCTTCAATAGATGCCCAACCGCTGCCGCAGCTGCCAGAGTTCCAGCCGTGGCTGTGGTGTGGAATGTTTTGTAGTGGGAGCGACCAAGAAACTCGCCGACACGAATACCTACCTCGTAGCCCGCCACACAGGCGGTTAGAAACTCGCGGCCACTTGCGCCTAAGGCTTGCGCAATAGCAAGCGCAGGGGGAAAGACCACCGTGGCAGGATGCAGAACCGATGCGTTGTGAAGGTCGTCCTGTTCGACTGCGTGCGAGGCTGCAGCATTGGCCATGGCTGCGCAAAAAGGCGAATTTGTTTCGATACCCCCAAGAACCTCGCTGGGCCCCGAGCTTGGACCTTGGGCAAGCGCCACTTCGCGTATGGCGCAAACGGCCTTTGCGTTGTAACCGGCCAAGGCTGAGGCTGTCCAGTCAACAAAAAGATCTTCGCATCGCCGCAAGACAAGGTTGGGGATCTGGCTATGTTGCAACTGTGAGGCAAATTGGGCGAGCGTGGCGGTCGGATTCAGCACTGCGCTGGGCGTCGAAGCATTCATGAGTTAAATAGCCTTGGCTACGCGTAGGCGCTCAATGGTGGGTGTGTCAAAACCCAACTCGTTCAGAATGGCATTGGTATGTGCACCCACCTCGGGTATGCCTTCCATGCGGGGCTCAAAAGCCGTGCTGCGTCCAGGTGGTTTAAGGGCGGGCACTTGCCCCAAGGGGGTCTCCACTGAAACCCAACGATTACGCGCTTTCAGTTGCTGGTGATTCCAAAGGTCATGCATATCGTTCATATTGGCATTCGCAATGTCGGCGGCGTCGAGTTTCGAAGCCACCTCCGAGGCCGAAAGCCGGGAGAAGCTTGCCTCAATAAGAGCAGTAAGCTCTTGCCGGTTCTCGCTGCGTAGCGCGTTACTTTTAAAACGCTCGTCGCTTACAAGTTCAACATCCTCTAAAACCTTCTCACAAAAGGCAACCCATTCCCTGTCGTTTTGTAGGCCAAGCATGACGCTGCGTCCATCGCCTGCCTTAAAAGGGCCGTAAGGGAAAATGGTGGAGTGCGAGGCGCCTGCACGCTCGGGGGGTGGAGCCTCTTTGAAGCTGTAATAAAGGGGGTAGCCCATCCATTCAGCCAGTGACTCAAGCATGCTGACATCAATGCCACTGCCTTGTCCGGTTTTCTGGCGAAGGAGTAGGGCCGATTGTATGGAGCTAAAGGCGTACATACCTGCAGCAATATCAGCAATCGAACAGCCCGCCTTGCTTGGTTTCTGGGGTGTTCCGGTGATCGACAAGAATCCCGCCTCGCTTTGAATAAGTAGATCGTAGGCTTTCCGGTCTCGGTCGGGGCCGTCGGCACCGTAGCCCGAAATGTCACAGACGATGAGTTGAGGGAACCTAGTTTTGAGTTGTTCGTAAGACAGCCCCATTCGGGATGCGGCCCCGGGTGCAAGATTCTGAATAAGAACGTCTGCCTTCTCTAAGAGTTTTTGAAGTGCCGACATCGCAACTTCGTTCTTCAGATCGAGTGTGAGGCTCTCTTTCGAGCGGTTCACCCATACGAAGTGGGAGGCCAGGCCACTAACACGTGTGTCATAACGCCGTGCAAAGTCACCATCACCCGGCCGTTCAACTTTAATAACGCGCGCCCCTAAGTCTGCAAGTTGCCGTGAGGCAAACGGCGCAGCAATCGCATGCTCAAGTGAAACAACCGTAACGCCAGTTAAGGGGAGGATTTGGGGTGGTGGGTTCAAGGCCTTTACTCCTGAATGAGGTCACCTTAAATTTCGTCGACGAGTTACGAATTCCGCCTAGCAATCGTCTCGAACCCCTAGTAGGGAAGCGACGTGGGCAGTGGAGCGTTCGAATCAACGATCAATGGTGTATTTGCTTTCGTTTTCTTGGTCAAAATGTGATTGATGTTAAAATCGTTGACTACTGTTTAGAATAGTATTATGAGGAGAATTCCTTACCCTAGGCCAGGTGAAATCTTGCAGCATGAGTTCCTTGAACCGATGGGAATTACTGCCTATCGATTGGCGAAAGAGATTGGATTTAGCCAAATTCGGATTAGTCAAATCTTTTCTAGTAAAAGAGCAGTCACCGCAGATACTGGACTCAGGCTCTCCCGTTGTTTTGGTCTCAATGACAACTTTTGGACCGGGCTTCAACTTGATTACGATGCCGCCATTACAAAAAGCGAAATGGCGAAGAGCCTTCGACAGATCCCTCCTCTTCAGGCCGCGTAGATTCGAACAGAAAACAAGATGGTGCCGGTGAAAGGAATTGAACCCTCGACCTTCGCATTACGAAT
>JAYNLI010000089.1:0-2828 GCA_038111655.1 Bordetella sp. | reverse complement strand
TTCTCATGCTGCCCATTACCGGGCTCTTTGCGAAATGGCTTGAGACCCGGTTTCGACAAGCCGATGAAGACCTTGCGAAACCGCGCTTTATTGATAAAACACTTCTAAGCATTCCTACCCTTGCTGAAGAGGCCATCCAAAAGGAATTGCAGCGCTTTCGTGCTTTGGTCGCCGATAACGCCCAACAACTCATGCAAGGTAAACGCCTGAGCGGCGCACATCGCGAGTCGATCGAAAGCCTGAGCAATTCTATGGAAGATTTCTTTCAGGCTCTGACTACACAGCGCATGCACATTGAAGATGCCAACAAAATTGCTCAACTGCTTCGTGTCTTTCGCTATCTGCACGAGTCTTTTGCATGCCAAGGTCAGCTTAATAAGGAAGGAACCTTTCGCTGGCCCGAACTTAACAGTGATAAGACACTTAGCATGACACATCTGCGCGATGCCTCGCTGGCTGTGGCCAGTTTCTGCGCGGACTCCGAAAATCAAGGCGACCACCGACGCATCGACCAGCGCCTGCTTGCACAATTCAGAGAGGCCTACGCAGACGCCAAAAACCTTATTCTTCAGCAGGCGGCCGCTGGTAAAACTTCAGTGGGTCAAACCAGCGACCGTCTTGATACCCTCTCAACCCTTCGCAGGCTAATCGAGCAACTGCTCAAAGGTGACGACGTTCTGAGCAGCTTCTCGACTTTGCCCTGAATACCTCCGTACAAGACACCTTCGTTAAAACCTCGACGAACCCGTAATTACAGAAACAACCAAGATTCCTCTCGCTCACTTGCCTCGTTGCCCCAAACATATTTTGGAAACACTATGACCTCAAACACCAACACTGAAACAAACAACACGAACCAACCCCAAGGCTATACGCCCCCCAAAGTCTGGGTCTGGGACCAGGCCAGTGGCGGTCGCTTCGCCAACATTAATCGTCCGATCGCCGGGCCCACCCACGACAAAGAGCTGCCGCGTGGCCGGCACCCTTTGCAGCTTTACTCCTTAGCAACACCCAATGGCATTAAAGTTAACGTAATGCTCGAAGAGCTTTTAGCCCATGGCCACAAGGGTGCCGAATACGATGCCTGGCTTATTCGCATCACCGAAGGCGACCAATTCAGTACAGGCTTTGTTGCGGTCAACCCCAACTCAAAAATTCCAGCATTACTTGACTACTCCGGCCTCACACCTGTTCGGATCTTCGAGTCGGGATCCATTCTTTTATACCTTGCTGAAAAGTTCGACGCCCTCATTCCAGAAGACCCCGTGCAGCGCACCGAATGCCTGTCGTGGCTTTTCTGGCAAATGGGAAGCGCGCCTTACTTAGGTGGTGGCTTTGGTCATTTCTACCACTACGCCCCTTTCAAGATGAAATACCCCATTAACCGATTCACCATGGAAACCAAAAGGCTGTTCGATGTGCTTGATCGTCAGCTTTTGAATACCGAATATGTGGCAGGTGATTGCTACACCATTGCCGACATAGCCTGCTGGCCATGGTTTGCCAACATTTGCCTTTACAACCAATACGAGGCCTCGGAATTCCTAGAGGTTCAAAACTATACCCACGTACAACGCTGGGCAAACGCCATTGCACAGCGGCCTGCGGTTATTCGAGGACGGAAAGTGAACAGAACCTTCGGCGCGCTTGAAGACCAACTGCACGAACGTCACAACGCCAGTGACTTCGATACCCAAACCCAAGACAAGCTAGCACCTAAGGAGCAAGGAATTTGCTGACACTCTACGACTTTGAACTTGCACCCAATCCGCGTCGCGCTCGTATTTTCCTTGCCGAGAAGAATGTTAACTACAAGAAGGTCCCCATCAACCTTCGTGAGCTTGAGCAGTTCAGCGAAACCTTTAAAGCGGTTAACCCCCGATGCACATTACCTACCCTTGTAAATGAAGAAGGCCATTGCTTTCCCGACACCTCCTCCATTGCGGCCTACCTTGAAGCGCGCTTTCCCGAACCGCCGTTACTTGGTCGGTCGGCGGAAGATAAAGGCGACGTGGCTTATTGGCAGGCGCGCATTGAATCTGACGGCCTTGGCGCAGTGGCCGAGGCCTTTCGCAACAGCAACCCTGTCATGGCCAAACGTGGTCTTCCAGGTACGCGGCCCGTTGAACAAATTCCTGCGCTTGCCGAACGAGGCCTAGAGCGGGCCGCCGCCTTTCTCGACGATCTGAATGAGCATCTCGCTCACCGTGAATTCATTGCGGCGAATCAATTCAGTATTGCCGACATTACAGCCTTAGTGACTGTTGACTTTGCGCGCGTTATTAAGGTGCAGCCCTCGGAGAACAAACATCCTCACCTCTGCGCGTGGCGTGAACGCATGAAGCAACGCCCTTCAATGAAAGCCTAGGTGCCTTGGCCTAGCACCTTTTAAATCACTGCAAGAGACTGTCTTTTTTGTGGCGGAGGGAATAATACATCAATCGCCGAAAGAACCTCTTGGGTAAGGTTTAGGCTTAAGGACGCAAAATTTTCATCGATTCGTGAAAGCGTTGAAGACTTCGGTATAGCCACAACATTTGCATGATGAATCGCCCAAGCTAGCGCCAACTGGGCTGCCGAGCAGCCCAGTGCGTTGGCTAACTTTGCCAAGCCTTGATGATCCGCCAAGGCACCCGAGCCTAGGGGTGTGTAGGCCATAAGCGGCATGTGAAGCGCTTGCATGGCAGGCAGCAGGTCAAACTCCGGGCCTCGCGCTTTCAACCCAAAAAATACTTGGTTAGTTAAGCAGCCCACACCGCCCGAAAGACCCAAACGCTCCTCAGCATGAAGCCACTGTCTCAACCCGTCAAGGTCAAAGTTACTGATCC
>JAYNLI010000088.1:0-2840 GCA_038111655.1 Bordetella sp. | reverse complement strand
ACAATACCTTGGTCCTGAAGAACCACAAGTGCGGTGGATTGATCAAGAGACTGCATAACCATAGGGTCTTTAAGAATGTCCGAATAGAGGTCTGTGCCCGTGAGCACAGTAACAAGCGGCCTTGATGGAAAGACTTTTGACCAGGCCCGAATACTCTGGGCTGAGCGTCGGGCATGCAAGGCAATGAAAAGCTTGGGATCGCCCTGCTTGCCCATTGAGGGCTCCCAGCGCGAGACAAGCTCGACCCGATACTGGGAGGAAAGAATACGACGCCAGCGCTCTGCCGTACGCCAGTTTCCGTTATTTGACTCTGCCAATGCAGGGGTAACAATGACAACTTTTTCTTGCATTTTTGGTTTTACTATACCTGTTATGCAGCTCGACACCCTTGAACGGAAGGCTCGTAATCCTTCCAAAGATGAACTTCATTCTGCCATGATGGCTTCGCGTGAGCGGACCATCGCAGGCGTACAAAGCTACCGCGATGCCCTAGGTGACGAACTTTATGTTCCTTGCCAAATGCAGCTCAATCTTCCGCGTTGGGAAGTTGGCCATATTGGCTGGTTTTACGATTGGTGGATTAGCCGCAACCCTGACTTTGCCTTAGGCCTTCGAGCAATTCCAAGCGCTAAGCGTAAACCTGCAAGGCAGGTCACGAGGGGGCTTGATGCCGACAGCATTTACAACTCCAGCGACGTTCATCATTCCAGCCGTTGGGGTCTTGCATTACCCAGCATCGAAGAGACGCTAAAAGATCTTGAGGAAGGTTTTGAAGAAACCTTTAAGTATCTTCAGAGAACCGGCAACAACCAGGAATCACATTACTTTTTTCAATTATCGGTTTTGCACGAAGATATGCACGCCGAGGCTGCGGTATACATGGCTCAAAGCCTAGGCATTCCAATGGGTAGGCAGTGGCAGGCAATGGTCTACGGCAATCAGTCCAAGCAACAACAAACAGATCCAGGCCTTGGTGCGCACGGGGTGACGTCCAACCGCCTGAAACAACAAGAGCCGCTTCGAATCGAGCGCTTGCAACCTTGGAGGCTTGGTTTTGAAGGTAAGGGCTTTGCATTTGATAACGAGTGCCCCAGTCAGTGGGTGCAACTTGAACCATTCGAGATTGACCCAAAGCCCGTCTCGTGGGGCGACTTTCTAGCCTTTATTAATGATGACGGCTACACACGCCAAGAGCTCTGGAGCAAGGAAGGTTGGGCCTGGTTAGAGGCACAGGCTTACAAAAACCACCCACAAGCTCGAGGCGTAACTGGCCAACGTCTTCCTCGTTACATTCAACGCGATTCAGGAGAGTGGCTACAAGAAGACTTTGGGCAGCTCAAGTTACTTCGTGCCGATCATGCGGCTTGTCACATTAATTACTTTGAGGCGCAGGCCTGGTGTCGATGGAAAAATCGCCGTCTTCCTACTGAAGCGGAATGGGAATGGGCTGCCCACCAGTTAAGCTTTTATTTTGGTGAAGTCTGGGAATGGACATCCAGCCCATTCTTGCCGTTTTGCTCTATGACAGACTTCAAATGTCACCCTTACCGGGATTATTCCTACCCCTGGTTTGACGGCAGACCTGTTCTTAAAGGGTATAGCCTGGCAACCCCAAAAAGCCTTCGGCATCGAAGGTTTCGAAACTTCTTCACCCCAGAGCGCAACGACATTTTCGTGGGCTTTCGTTCAGTAAAAAGTCTGGTCTAGCCCAAACTAAGGAAACTAGGCTCTTGCCCAATAAAGACTAAACCAGCCTTGTGGGTCGGTGAAGTGCTCTGCTTGGCAAAACCCCGCATCCGCAAGAAGTTTGGCAAAAGAACCTGGCTCCCACTTGTAAGAGTTTTCAGTGTGAATGGTCTGGCCTGGGGCAAACAAACGCTCGCCTCCCAGCCAGCTTACAAGCTGCTGATCTGTGGACTTAAGATGCATCTCAATGCGGGACTGCGAGTCATTAAAGAAGGCTTGATGCGACCAGTTGCTTGGTGAAAAATTGGTCGCAAACCTCTCGTTGACATGCGCAAGCATTGATCGGTTGAACGCGGCGGTTACACCAAGCGAATCATCGTAGGCAGCCTGAAGAACAGCCAGGTCTTTGACTCGATCGACTCCAATAAGCAACCCACTGCCCTCACCACCTTCTGCACAAATTGCATTAACCTGCTTTAACAAAGAAAGCGCATTGTTCGGCGAAAAGTTACCAATACTTGAGCCCGGATAAAACACAATACGGGGAGAGTGATTCACCTGATTGGCCGTGAGCCACTGCTTCACTTCTGCCGGAAGCTTTAGCCTCTTTGAAAAGTCGCAGCCTAAACCCGCCACCGTTACGCTGGGATTGTCTTGGCCTACCACACGAAGCGCTCTTGACAAGTGAGCAACCGAGATATCAATGGCAAGGTAAGCAACGCTCTTAAAGGTTGCTAGTAAAGGCAATGCCTTCGTGCAATCGCCTGCACCAAGATCAATAAAGAGGGCCTTTTGCGGCAAATGAGCCCTAAGGCTGTCTTCACTTCGCTCGAATATAAGTTTCTCTGTTCGACAGAGGTAGTACTCATCGAGAACTGTGATGGCATCAAAAAGCCTTGAGCCCAAGGTGGAATAGAAATATTTCGGGGCAATACTGGCTTGTGGCTGGGATAAACCCTGGTAGAACTCAAGTGCCTCGACTTCTAAATTTAAGCCATCGGACACAGTGAAAATGGGAATGCTTGGCCGGCTAGTCACAAGGCTCCGCGCGGGCTAGAAATTAATCAGGCTGAGCCCGTAGCTCACCGCTGTTCTTCGATAGTTGTAGTCGACAAGGCTGTCACCGTAGCCCGAAAAAATACGTCCATGAAGTG
>JAYNLI010000087.1:0-2844 GCA_038111655.1 Bordetella sp. | reverse complement strand
ACCTTACGGCCGCGCTTGGGGTTGTAGCCATCGGGCGCGTTCGGGCCCGACTTCTCACAGCCATCATCTTCAGAAATAGCGTCGGTGCCGTAAAGCGCGTCGTACAAACTTCCCCAGCGGGCATTGGCGGCATTCAACGCATAGCGCGCATTCAAAATAGGAACCACCAACTGGGGGCCCGCCTGTTTGGCAAGCTCATCGTCCACGTTGGATGTCGTGGCCTGCACCTTGGCGGGCGGCTCCACCAAGTAGCCAATACGCTTTAAGAAGGCTTGATAACCGGACTGATCTTGAACGGGGCCGGCGTTGGCGCGATGCCATTGGTCAAGCTCGGCCTGAAGGCGGTCGCGCTCGGCAAGCAGAGCCATGTTCTTTGGCGCAAGGTCGAGCACCAGGTCGTTAAGGCCCTGCCAAAACGCCTTACTGGTTAGGCCCGTGCCGGGCAGCGCCTCGGTTTCAATGAAGTCGTAAAGGTCGGTGGCAACGGCCAGGCTGTGGGCCTGCGTGCGTGGGGTGGCTTTGGATGACTTGTTAGACGTGCTGGACATGCGAGGCTGCTCCGAACGATGTTCTAAAACGGGGAATTATCCCACGGTCTTTTGGGCGGGGCCGGCCTCAGCCAACAAACCGCGCCTACTCGCGCCTCAAGAGGCGATCGACGAGCCATCTGCTTAAGGCCTGGGGACGGAACGAGGCCTCAACAGCCTTAGGATCAAAGTCGTTCTGCACCCAGTCCATAAGTGATTGGCCTGGCTTGGCCTGATCGATGTAGGTTTGAAAGAAGTGATCGATCATTCCAGTAGACGACGTTTTAAAGTGCCCGTATTTCCAGTGAAGCTCGCTCATGGCTTGTTTAATAGGCTCGCCAAGGCGCCAATGACGCCAAAGCACCGCAAAGAAGCCCGCACGGTCGGAGCCCGATTTGCAATGCACGACAGCCGGACACTGCAGGCTATCAATAACGTCTTTGAACGTTTGAAAGTCTTCCTGATAAAGCACCGCACGCGAATAGGCATGCAGGCTCACCATGGTGATACCCTCGCGTGCGCAGGCACGCTGCTCCATTCGAAAGAAAACGTTTGTGGGGGAGTTACCGCGAAGGTTGACGATAGTCTTTACCCCCAGGTTGTTCTTGTACCAACGTACCCGCCCCGGGCTGGGCTGGTTGGCCCGGTAAAGCGGGCCGGGAAGCTCGTAACGATTGGTGAAATAGGCTCGTAGAAAACCGTGATCCACGAGCCAGTAGTCAAACCAGTCTTTGAGGGTGGTGGCGAGGGTGGGCATCAATAAACCAAGGCCGCTGATCGAGCCCCTGGAAGTTGTGAGAGGCGTTGCAGTTGGTCGGGGCTGGGGGTCACCGCATAAGTGCGTCCAAGTGCAAGGGTACAGACCTCTTGATCTCCTTCAATCGAGATAAACACAGGAGCAGTAGACATGGCGCCGGGAAGGTGTGAGTTGGAAGCACTTTCCGTGGCGACACCGGTCTTTGCACCCGTGACAGGCGCCTGTGAGACACCGGAGCCCAAGGAATTTGAAACCAGTTGAGGCGCCAAGGTTTGCGTTAGCTCTTGTAAGAACTCATTAAAGAGCCTTTGATCTTTAAACGAATCGCTTTCCAATTCAATGGCGATGCCCTTGGCGTAACGAAGCCTTGCATCGGTGAGGGTAAGAATTTCAGTAGCCGCGCCACGCAGCCCGCCCGAGAACTCGTCGTTCTCAATGCGCGCGCAGAGGAGTAACGGTTCGTCGTTTTTAAGTACCGATTTACGTTGCTCGTAGATTTCATTGAACACGGTGATGTCGAGCCGGGCCGTGCCGTCATCAATGGTGACAACCCGCATCATGCCGCGACGGGTCATCTGGCCGCGGCTGTCCACCACCACGCCGGCAACCCAAACGGGGTCGCGCGAGGGAAGCAGCCGTGCAAGGGTGTTGGGCGCAAAGCGTTGCAGCTCATCGCGCACGTCATCGAAGAGACTGCCAGAAAAACAGTAGCCAAGGGCCAGCTTTTCTTCAAGAAGGGCCTCGCGCACGGTGAAGGGCGCGGTGTCGGACAGACCAAGTTCAGTACCGGAAGCGCTCCTGTTCGTGCCGCTTGACGCGGAGTCGGCAAAGTCGTCGAAGAGCCAGCCTTGATGCGCCTGGGCCTCAGCGGTGTCGGCTGCCTGCACGGCAAGGGTAATTCCTGCCACCAGCTGCGCCCTGCCCTGGCGGCCCCGCGGATGAAGAGCATCGAAGGCGCCCGATTTCACCAGTGCCTCCATGGCACGCTTATTCACAAGCTTACGGTCGACACGGGCACAGAAGTTAAATAGGTCGGTGAAGGGGCCGTTCTCGCGCGCCTTTAGAATGTTCATGACCGCGGATTCGCCCACGCCGCGAATGGCGCCGAGGCCGTAACGGATTGTGCGCGATTTCTGTCTGCTGTCGTAAGGGCTTGGATCGCGAGTCGGCGCTGAGCGCGTGATCGTTTCGCGTGAGGAGTAAAAGTCTTCCTCCACCTGAATCTCACCATCGGAGACACTTGCGCCAACCACCGGCTCAAACCGATACCGCGACGCATTGATATCGGGCGGCAACACCGCAAGCCCGTTGGCTTTCGCATCCGCCACCAAAAATGCCACCTTGTCGGTGTCATCCATATCCGCGGACAAGGTTGCCGCCATAAACTCCGCCGGGTAATGCGCCTTAAGCCACGCCGTTTGATATGTAATGACCGCGTAGGCGGCGGTATGGCTTTTGTTAAACCCGTACTCCGCAAACTTCTCCATAAGGTCAAACAACTGCGCGGCAAGCTTTTCGGTGTGCCCTTTCTTCAGCGCCCCTTCTAAAAAAATACTTCGC
>JAYNLI010000086.1:0-3030 GCA_038111655.1 Bordetella sp. | reverse complement strand
CGGTTCCCGAGGTCAAAGGGTTGGAGGCCGTAAATGCACTGGTTATGTTCAACGACGTATTTGATGCCCTGGTGATGTAATGGTCGGCAAGCCATAACAGATCGGGTTCAAGATCAGACCAGAAGGGCTCTGCCCAACTTCCGACGGGTAACAGACCCGAGGCCTGAAGCCAGTCTCTCGCCCGGCTAAGTGCCAAGGAGGTATCCAGGCCTGCCTGAAGATTAAGGCTTAGCTTCTGCAAAAGCCTATTCTTAAGTTGCCAACGCTCGAGCGACTCGGGAGCAATGGGCTCCTCCGTGAACAAGGCGCGGTCAAGGGATGGAATACGAGCCTTAAGGCCATGCTCGTAAAAGACATAGCCTGGTCGGGTGAGCAAGGATTGAAGCTGACCTATGGAAACCTCAGGCACGTCTAACCCATGCTGTGTGCTCGTACCTGTGTCTGCCGGGGTGGGGTCATTTTGAACGGCTTCACGCCCTTGAACTGAAAGGGCTGTGAGCAGGTCTTGTGAGGGATTTGGACGGTAGGTGAAGCGGGTGGACTGCCCTGCGTAGTAGCTTGGGTCGTTGCTGTGAAGCGGGTGCGCCTCAATAAGAGAGGCCTCGGCCGATTCAAGGTTATGGCCAAGCGAATGAAAAAGCTGTTGAATAGGAAGGCAGGGTGGACATTCCGAGTTGTCTTGAATTCGCCGGCCCACCCAAGACACCAAAAGCCTGTCACGGGCAGCACCCACCGCTTCAAGCAACAAAGTAAGGTCATCGTCGCGGCGCGAGCGATCGCCGGCCTGGGGTACCGCTGCCATGAGGTCGATGTCGAACTGGTGATTGGGTCGTGGGAACTGACCATCGGCCATACCCAGGAGACAGACCACCCGAAAGGGAATGGAACGCAGCGGTGTGAAGCTTGCGAAGGTAATACCTCCACTGAAGAAGCGCTGAGCCTGCCGCTCGCCAGTCAGTTCGGGAAGCCAGTGCTCTTGAACAACACGATAGTGAATGGGCTGATTGTGGCCGGCCAATGCGGCCTCGTTACGCCAGGCCTGTAGGCTTTGCTGCAACATATTAAGGAGGCGTTCGTTATCCTGCATGGCAGGACCATTCGCCTTTAAAAGGCTCTGAGAAAGCTGGGCAAGTCTGTCACACCAATGCACAACCGGTGCGTCGATCTGAAACTGCTGCAAGGTTTGTTCGACAAACTGAAGCAGCTCAATAAGCTTGTTGAGAAGCTCGGGCTGAAGCTCAAGGCCCTCGGCGGGCGTAATACCCTGCCATGGGTCGGCGGAGGATCCTGATGCATAGGCAAGTAACAGACGGCGAAGGCCCGCTGCCCAGCTAATGGTGTCCTGCTGATACTCGCTCTTGCTTTGCTGCACCCCCTCTTTTTGTGTTGAGTCGTTGGAGAAGTCTTGATACGTATCTGAGACGAGTGCCTGAAGGTAGGCCTGCCGATGCTTTGCATTCAGGCCCCAGCGGATACCTGCTGCACCCACCCAGATGCGCAGGGTTTCAAGGTCTTCGCCCGAGAGCTGAAACCGCCGCATGACCAGCGCATTTTCAAAAAAGACAAGGAGCTCCTCTGCTGTGATGGGCTGCCCCCCTGCCCTTAAGAGCCAAGAAAAAGCATGCACCAGTGGTTGAGTGTCTTGGCTGCTTGGATCGGCAATAAAAAACGGCAGCGCGCGCGAATCGCCATGAAAAACAGGACCAAAGACAGCCGGTATAAGCGCCGCATACTGCCCCAGGTTTGGTGCCATGACCAGAATGTCACGCGGCTGCAAGCCGGGAACGCTTTGCAAGGCATCAAGAAGCTTGTCGTGCAAAACCTCAAGTTCGCGCAAGGCGCTGTGGGTTGTAAAGAAATGAATGGAGTCATCGGGCGCAATACGGTTGTCCGACGGGCCCAAGGCATTGCTCAAAATGGCGTTCTGAAGTCTTGCCAGTGCGTGAGACTCGGGTCGCGGCTCAAAGAGCTCTGACGCGCTCTTGCCCAAGGCAAGACTTAACGGCCGCAACTGATGCTCGCGTTGCGCCCTCTCCTCAATATCAAGAAGCAGTTGGGTGAAATCTATGATTTGCTTTCCCCATCGAGCAAGCAAAGGGTGGCCCGTGTTTGGCTCGACCCAATAGGACGTCGGGCTCAGAATAAAAACGAGCACCTTTGTCCAGCGAGAAATTAGCGAGAGCACCTCGAGCTGCTGCTCGGGCATGGAGGCAATACCAAAAACAATAAGCCGCTCGGGAAGTCCAACTGGACGCGGCGAGTGAAGGGGCTGCGCCAACACCGCTGTTTTAAAGGCTGCAAAGCTATCGGCGCGACCAAGACAGGGCGCTTGAAGCCCTTGACCCGATGAATTGGCCTTTTGCGAGTGCGAAAGGTCGCCTTGAGCCTGCTGAACAACAGCCCTCCAGAGCTCTGCCTGCCATTCGTGATGCCTGTAATGATGGAGTTCGGGGGGCCAATTGCCCTTTTCCCACTGTTGCAGCCAATTGGCGCGATAGACCTGATAAGCATCGAGAAGATCAGCAAGCTGCGCACTTAGCCAGTAATGGCGCAGCCCGCTAAGACCAGGACGATAGGCTTGCGAGCCGGCAACAAAATGACGTAGGGCCTGTGCCGAGGGCCTTTGGAGGAACTCGGGCAGCAGACGCATCAACCGCCAGACCAGGCTTGAGCGGTCGAGGCTTGACTGACTTGGAACACTGTTATGGCCTAAGACCGCGCGGTATGCGTCCCAGATAAAGCGCGAGGGAAAACTAAAGTTAAGCCCGGTGGCACAGCCTTGCGCCTGCGCAAAGCCAAGGCGCAGCCATTGGGCAAGGCCATTGCTTTGCACCAGGATGGTTTCAGCGTGCAACGGTGGTAAGGCATTGGCCTGCTGAAACTCAATGAGTAGCTCGCGCAACTGAGCGAGGTCGTGCGACCTTACAAGGGCAAAACCTCCCTGCGGTTCGTTCGGCACAGGCGGCTGAACTTGACTCAAGCCACCACCCTTTGAAAGACCGCGCCCTTCCACCAGCGCCAGGCCAGAAA
>JAYNLI010000085.1:309-3076 GCA_038111655.1 Bordetella sp. | reverse complement strand
CCTTTGTAGGGCTCAGGAGGACGAAATGCCCGCACCTCTGCAGCCACCTGACCAACCCGTTGCTTATCGATACCTTTGATAACGATTTCTGTGGGCGTGGGCGTCTCTGCCTTAATTCCCTCGGGAAGGGCGTAATCGACCGGGTGCGAGAAGCCAAGCGACAAATTAAGCGATTTACCTTGGGCGGCTGCCTTGTAACCCACACCAACAAGACTGAGTTTTTTCTCAAAGCCCTGAGAAACACCCTGCACCATATTAAAAACCAAGGCGCGCAACGTACCACTCATGGCCTTTGCCTCGCGGCTTTCGTTGGCAACCTTAAAGTTCAGTTCGTTGTTTTGATTTTCGATGAGAACGTCGCCGTTGAGGGTCTGAGTGAGCGTGCCCAAGGGGCCCTTTACAGTAATCAGCTCGGCGGCGATGGTTGCCTCAACACCCGCAGGCAGAGGTACCGGATATTTTGCAATTCGTGACATGGTTTGGCTTCCTTACGAAACTAGGCAACGATGCCGATGACTTCACCGCCCAGGCCCGTGGTTCGTGCTTTACGATCGGTCATAAGGCCCTTAGGCGTGGAAACGATAGCAACACCAAGGCCATTCATAACGGTCGGCAATGCCTCACGTGAGCGGTAGACGCGAAGACCAGGCTTAGAAACACGCTCGATTCGCTCGATGACAGGCCGGCCGGCGTGGTATTTGAGGTCGATTTGAAGATCAAGTTTGGCGCCTGCGCCACGCACTTCGAAACCGTCGATATAGCCTTCTTCTTTCAGAAGCGAAGCAATAGCCACCTTCAGCTTCGAGGAGGGCATTTGCACCATCCGTTTTTCAACCCGCTGTGCATTGCGAATGCGGGTAAACATATCGGCGATGGGGTCATTCATGCTCATATCAGCAACCCTTTAATAATCTTGTTTGACGAACTACCAACTGGCCTTAGTAAGGCCAGGAATCTCACCGCGGAAGGCGGCTTCACGAATTTTTGCTCGGCCAAGCGCGAACATGCGGAAGGTTCCGCGAGGACGACCGGTAAGCTCACAACGCGAGCGCATGCGAGTGGGGTTTGCATTGCGGGGCAACTTTTGAAGAGCAAGACGTGCCTCGTAACGCTCTTCTTCGGTCTTTGACTGGTCTTGAATAACCGCTTTAAGGGCGGCACGCTTGGCAGCGTATTTCTGAACCAATGCGGCCCGCTTTTTCTCGCGATTAATAAGTGAGAGTTTTGCCATAGTGAAGGACCTGATCTCTTGCTAGTTTTTAAATGGGAATTTGAAGCCCTCGAGAAGCGCCTTGGCTTCTGCGTCGTTCTTCGCGGTGGTGGTGATGCTGATGTTTAGGCCGCGCACTGCGTCAACCTTGTCATACTCGACTTCAGGAAAAATGATTTGCTCTTTGACGCCGATGTTGTAGTTACCACGGCCATCAAAAGCCTTACCTGAGATGCCGCGGAAGTCGCGCACACGGGGAAGCGCAATGGTCACAAACCGATCGAGGAATTCAAACATGCGGACGCCGCGCAGGGTCACCATGGTGCCAATGGGGTAGGCCTCACGAATTTTAAAACCTGCAATGGCCTTGCGGGCACGGGTAGTCACCGGCTTTTGACCCGCAATTTTTGTAAGGTCAGAGACGGCGCCTTCAAGGGCCTTCTTGTCGGCAACAGCTTCACCAACACCCATGTTTAATGTGATTTTGGAAAGACGCGGCACTTCCATAACGCTCTTGTAGCCGAACTTTTTCATAAGTTCGGGAGCAATGGTCTCTTTATAAATTTGTTGCATGCGCGACATAAGTCGAACTCCTTGCAAAAATTAGGCAGACGCCGGGGTGGGTACCGGCTGACGATCGGACTTAAAGACGCGCTGCTTTTTGCCAGAGGTATCGACCTCAATGGCAACGCGGTCAGCCTTATTGGTCTTGGCATTCAGGATGGCCAGATTCGACTGATGAATAGGCATGGTCTTATCAATAATGCCGCCTTGCTCACCCTTCATGGGGTTTGGACGTACATGCTTTTTGACGATATTGATACCTTCGACAACCAGATGGTCTGCATCGGTTCGGCGAAGGACCACACCCGACTTACCTTTATCTCTGCCCGAAATGACGATGACCTGATCACCCTTACGTAGCTTATTCATAACTTAGCCTTTAAATTCAAAGTCGCTTAATCTGAGGAACGAGTTCCGCAATCGCATACAAAGAGGTCTTTAAATTACCTCGGGCGCGAGTGAGACAATTTTCATGAAACGCTCACTTCGCAATTCGCGAGTTACGGGCCCAAAAATACGGGTTCCAATGGGCTCGAGCTTGGCGTTAAGTAAAACTGCCGCATTGCCATCGAATCGAATGAGAGAGCCGTCTGGGCGGCGTACACCTTTGGCTGTGCGCACAACAACCGCGTTGTAGATCTCACCCTTCTTAACACGTCCGCGTGGCGCAGCCTCTTTAATAGAGACTTTAATAATGTCGCCAATACCCGCGTAACGTCGCTTTGAGCCACCAAGGACCTTAATGCACATAACCGAACGAGCGCCCGTATTGTCGGCGACGTCAAGACGAGATTCTGTCTGAATCATGATGACACTTCCAAAAAGTGAATAATCAAAAAACTAACTTCACAACAACAGCCAAAAACCAACGGATTAGACCTTCTCCCCAACTTTGCCGAACTTTTAATATCTGGCCGTTGGTTCAAAAACCCATTCAAATTCTTTCTGCAAAATCTTCACGCTTAAACTTCTAAAAACTTCGGTGTTTGAAAG
>JAYNLI010000085.1:0-299 GCA_038111655.1 Bordetella sp. | reverse complement strand
CTTCGCCGAACCTTTTACGACCAAGCCGCGGGCTCAAAACCCTTTCAATTACGTCGGCAAGATCTTCAAGCTAAGGGCTTCAAAACCTACGGTTTCGCACCCTTTCGCATGATGTCGGACAAGTATTGGGCCCCGTTTAAGGGGTCAGAACAACTTGAAAAAGACTAAAAGTATAACGTATTTCTGCCGGCCAAGCATGTACAACGAGTTGCTTGGCTTAGGAACACCCAACGTACTAAGCAATCACAGCCTTGGCAACAAGCCTAGTTACCTTCCAGGCTTTTGTCTTTGAAATAGGC
>JAYNLI010000084.1:0-3101 GCA_038111655.1 Bordetella sp. | reverse complement strand
TGCAAAGCCTGCCTAAGCTGTTCTAAGGTGATTTGACGACGTCTATTCAACTCATTGTGGGGCTCGGCAATCCCGGGCCCCGCTACGAGGACCATCGTCACAACGTTGGCTTCTGGTTGGTCGAAAGACTATCTGACCCTACGAAATCAATTGCTGGATTCGTGCCCTCTACATGGCTGGAAGAAGCACGCTTTTCCTGTCGACTTCAAAAGATGGCATCGACTGTTTTTTGTTGCCAGCCAACCACCTACATGAATGATTCCGGCAGGGCAGTTCAAGCACTCGTGCAGTTTTACAAAATTCCAGCCGATGCCATTCTGGTTGTACACGACGAGCTTGATATTCCACCGGGAGAAATTCGTCTTAAGAAAGGTGGCGGTCATGGGGGTCATAATGGGATACGAAGCATCGCTCAGAACCTGCGCACCGCCGACTTTTGGCGGCTAAGACTTGGCATTGGGCACCCGCGCAGCCTTGGGCTACAGCAAGACGTCGCCGACTTCGTTCTTCATCGCCCCTCAGCTAGTGAACAGACGCTTATCGAGGCCGCGATTAACCGAAGCCTTCAGGCCATGCCCGACATTCTGAATGGCCGTTTTGATAAAGCTCAGCTTGCACTCCACACCACTGCATAAACCACTTACAGGCAAATTTCTATGGCACTTCAATGCGGAATCGTAGGACTTCCTAATGTAGGAAAAAGCACCCTGTTCAACGCACTCACCAAGGCAGGCATTGCGGCCGAAAACTACCCCTTTTGCACCATTGAGCCCAACACCGGCATTGTTGAGCTGCCCGACCCCAGGCTTGATCAACTTGCGACGATTGTCTCGCCCGAGCGCATCATGCCCGCCACCGTCGAGTTCGTTGATATTGCAGGACTTGTTGCTGGGGCCAGTAAAGGCGAAGGCTTGGGTAACCAGTTTCTTGCTAACATTCGCGAGACCGATGCCATTGTGAATGTGGTGCGCTGCTTTGAAGACGAAAACGTGGTGCATGTGAATGGCCGTGTGGCCCCTCTGGCTGACATTGAAACCATTGCAACCGAGTTGGCCCTGGCCGATCTTGCAGGCGTCGAAAAGCAACTGGCTAAGGCCATTAAACCTGCTCGTGCAGGCGACAAAGAAGCGGCTCGTGTAGTTGCGGTGCTTGAGAAATGCCAGGCTGAGTTGAACCTTGCGAAACCCATTCGAGGTCTCGACCTTAGCCCCGAGGAATGGGCGCTGCTGCGCCAGTTCTTCTTCATTACTGCAAAGCCCGCCATGTACGTTGCCAACGTGGCGGAGGATGGGTTTGAGAACAACCCCCACCTCGAGAAATTAAAGGCCTTCGCGCAGACACAAGGCGCCCCGGTTGTGGCCATTTGCGCAGCAGTGGAGGCCGAGATTGCCGACATGCCCGATGAGGATAAGCAGGTGTTCTTATCCGACATGGGCATGGAAGAGCCAGGGCTTAATCGCGTCATACGTGCTGCATTTAGCCTTCTTGGTTTGCAAACCTATTTCACCGCCGGCGTAAAAGAAGTTCGCGCATGGACCATTCGTATTGATGCAACGGCACCTCAGGCCGCAGGCGTTATTCACACTGACTTCGAGCGCGGGTTTATTCGGGCCGAGGTGATTAGCTTTAACGACTACCTTGCCTGCAACGGCGAGCATGGCGCTAAAGAGGCCGGCAAGATGCGGCTTGAGGGTAAAGACTATGTCGTGAAGGACGGGGACGTCATGCACTTCAGGTTCAACGTCTAATCGCCCTTCTGCACCCGAATAAGAATTTCGTTACGCCTGCGCCAGGGCAAGGTAAACGGGTCGTTGTAGCGCGCCACCTGAGCAGGCCCTTGTTCAACAAGACCCCGGGCCTTCATCCATTCACGTAGTTTCGCGGTCTGCTCCTTGATGGCTGCTTCCGTAGTCCAGCCACTAAAGCGAACAGAGGCCACCTCGTGCGCTGGGACTTCGCGAATTTTCACCTCGGGGTTGTTCGGTTTTGGTAGGGTTGTCAGGCCCTCTTGGCTTGGCATTACAAAATGCAGGCGCCAGCCTTCTTCCTTGGGCTCCACCGTCACTGGCGCAGTCATGGTAATTTTGCGGCTCTCGCCGGTTGGCGCAAGGTTGTCACCAAAAATGTAGCCCGCCACACGGCGAAAACCGGTGCGACTTGCGGAATCAAAGTCACCCACAAGTTCTGTTTCGGCGACGACAAAAGCCTTGTAAAGACGATGGTCAAAAGGGCCCTCGGCCAAGAGCACTTGATACTTTGGTTCTTCGATTGCCATTGCAGCACCCAGTGGAAAAATAAAAAGCCCCAAGACACTGAGGGCAACGCAGCCCAGTGTCTGTATGCCGCAGACTACTATGATTCTCCAAACTATAGGTGTGTCATGAACCATCTTCATAAGCCTCGTCGAGAAATATTAAAGGGCGCTAGCGCCCTGATGTTAACGGTTGGTATCGCCTCAGCTTCCATACTGACTTCTCGAAAATCCTTTGCCCAGCAAAGTCCTACGCCGAGCTGCGGAAAACAGACGCCCTCGCAAATGGAGGGGCCCTTCTTTACTCCACTGTCTCCCGAGCGCACTAGCCTACTTGAACCCAACATGAAAGCCCCTCGCATGAAGCTTGTCGGGCAGGTCGTGGATACCTCCTGCCGGCCCATACCCGGCGCCCTGCTTGACTTCTGGCAGTGCGACGACAAAGGTCATTACGACAACGAGGGCTACAGGCTGCGTGGCCATCAGCACACCAACAACAAGGGCGAGTTTTTTCTTGAAACGCTTATACCAGGTGAGTACCCAGGCCGAACTCCTCATTTTCATGTGAAGGTGCGGGGTAAAAGTCGCCATGTTTTAACCACACAGCTCTACCTACCCAACCACCCACGCAACCGCCGCGACTTCCTTTTTGATCCAAAACTTTTGCTCAGCGCGCAAGGCTCCGAGTTGCGTTTTCAATTTGTATTGTCTGCAATTTAAGGAATTTCTTCGTCTTTCCCTTCGATTTACTAGTACTTAACCGAGCATCCGTAAGGTGAAGACTCCGGCACTAAGACAGTCTTACCCGCCAAAGCCTCTGTCATGGCCTGCTTCATGTAATTGGTGGCCT
>JAYNLI010000083.1:0-3181 GCA_038111655.1 Bordetella sp. | reverse complement strand
GGTGCGCCGTGTACGACAGTGCCCAACCCCGGTAAAGGAGTACACCGTGCAGGCCTGCCAGGGTGAACCTATTTGCGTTGTGGTTGTCCAGAGGTTCTCAATGGGCAGATTGGGGAAAGCCGTTGGATTGAAGGCTGGGTTGTCGCACTTGGTTTCGGCAAGATCTTTTATCTCGTCGTAGCTTGGCACACGCCAAGTTTTTCCAGAGGCCTTTGAGAATTCTGCTGCGTAGCTCTGGGCCTCTTCAAACGAGAGTTCGACTGGGTCGCCCACACAGGCGCCGTTGAGCCATGCCATGCCCGCGGCACAGCGATACCAGAGTAGTTGGGAGTCGGTATCCCGAACGACCTCAGGACTTTCGAGCTTGAATCGGCCCATGTCCCCGGCAGTAAAATAGTTTTCGCATGCGGGCGTCTGCCGAAGGGATTCCGCACAGCCAATTAGGCTGATCAAGCAAGCTGTGCCGAGTCCAATTTGCCAGATACGCTTTAATGCAGGGTGACCGGTCATTAAGTCTTCACGTGATTGGTCGAATCTGTCTTTACTATACGCGAATGAGTTAACCGCAGAGGAGCTTTTAGGCTATGGATATCGCAACCATTGTTGGTCTTGCAGGGGCATTTGCCATGGTGGTAATGGCCATGGGTGACCCAGGACCGTTTGTGGATGTGCCGTCTTTGCTCATTGTTGTGCTGGGCTCGGCTTTTGTTGTGCTTGCCCGTTCGTCTATTCCTGAGTTTATTGGCGCTATTGGTTATGCATTAAAGACCATTAAGTTCAAGGCTGAGACTCCCATTGAGTTAATTGAGAAGCTTGTCGAACTTGGAACTATTGCGAAAAAAGACGGAATGATCGCGCTTGAGGGTCAAGATATCGCGAATAAGTTTCTTGCCAAGGGTGTACGAATGATGGTGGATGGAACAGATGCAAAGCTCATTCAAAAGGCAATGGAAATTGAGGCGGCCCAAATTAAATATCAGGCTGGCCTTGCAAAGCTGACCTGGGAGTCCGTTAAAGAGGTAGCGCCTGCAATGGGTATGATCGGCACCCTCGTGGGTCTTGTGATTATGTTGGGTAACATGTCAGATCCTAAGTCTATTGGCCCTGCGTTTGCGGTGGCTCTTTTAACGACCATGTACGGCGCGGTCATTGCCAACATGATTGCTATCCCAGTCATTCAGAAGGTGGTTAATAACGACGCCAAGGTTGATGTGAACAATCAACTCATCATTGAGGCGCTAATGTTTATTGCCAGCGGTGGAAATCCACGGCTATTGCCAGATGTTCTGGCGGGCTATGTTGCGGCTAAGGATCAGGCCAAGCTCGAGGCCATCAAAGGCTAATCGATAGGCAGCCAACGAGTGCAGGTGGCTTCGTTATCTCGAAGCGCCTGCGACGGAAAGCAAGCTAAAACGTAAGAGGCGGTATGGCAGACGAAGACAAAAAGCCTGAAGACGAAGAGGTCAAAGCCGACGGCGCTGAGGGTGCTGAGGCCGAAGAGGCACCTCCTCCGCCACCCGAAGAAGAGGCCCCTGCCGAAGAGGCCCCAGCGGCCGAAGAGGAAGAGGAGACCAAATGCGAGGAATGTCCTGAGTGTCCTCCTGTAGGAGCTCCTGCTTGGATGGCAACATTTGCTGACATGGCTACACTGTTGATGGCCTTCTTCGTTCTTATTCTTTCTTTTGCTGAAATGAATGTGCCGAAGTTCAAGCAAATTTCAGGCTCGCTTAAAAATTCGTTTGGGGTTCAACGTCTTATTCCAACGGTCGAGCCGCCGAAGGCGCAGAGCATCATTGCACAGCAGTTTTCGCCAGCTGTGGCCCAGCCGACGGTCATTGACAGCATTCGTCAAGACACCACCAACGACCGCCAAGAAAACGTAGAGCTTAAGACAGAAACCAAAACGGAAGACCCGCGGCCCGACCCCGAAACGCAGGCTCAGGCCAAGGCCGTGGAAAAAGCGCTTGCTCAAGAAATTGCCAAGGGCCTCGTGGAAGTAAAGGCCGAGGGTAAAAAAGTGGTGGTGCAGATGAACCCGCCCGTAGGCAAGGATCAAGGACAGGGAGGCGGTGCCGGAACCGAGGGCTCCAAGGCGGCCGGTAGTGGCGCCAAGGGTGAATTGAGTGCAGGCGGCGGCGAACAGGGCACCAAAATGGCAGGCGCAGCCGACAAGGGCGAGTCTGTTGCGGGCGGCGGCACGGGGCAGAAGGGCGAGTCCACCGCAGGTGTTGTACCTCAAGAAACCATTGAGATTTTTGCCAAGGTGGCTCAGGTTCAGTCACAAATTACGGCGCAGGTTGAAGTACGTGCAGCCGGATCTCAAGCCCAGGGAGCTGGCGGAGCAACAGGCCAAGCCGGAAGCAAAGCTGGCGCAGCAGGCTCAGCAGGGGCTAGTGAGGCCGAGGTTGCGAATCGCCTGCAGCAAATTCAAAGTGACCTCGCCAAAGAAATTGCCAACGGCCAGGCCGAGGTCTTCCGTGACGGCATGAAAATTGTCATTCGACTTGCCGAGCAAGGCTCATTCGTAAGCGGTCGATCCGAATTACAGCCGGGTTTTTTGCCCTTGCTTGAGAAGGTTGGAAAGACTGTGGCTACAGGCAATGGCCAAGTAAAGATTGAGGGCCATACCGACAACGTGCCTGTGGTCATGAACGAGCGGTTCAAGTCCAACTGGGACTTATCTGCGGCGCGGTCGTCGGCCGTGGCCGATTTCATGTCCCAGCGGGCGGGTGTGGCCATGAGTCGAATCAGCGTAAGTGGTCATGCCGATACACGTCCGGTTGATACTAACGACAGCGCAGCCGGTCGGGCACGGAACCGACGCATTGAAATTATTGTTGACGGTTAAACATTAAGGCCGGGTTTTAGGCCTGCACCTGCCCTATGCGCCGCAGGCGGGCCGTTTTGAAACGCGCCCTCGCCCCAGGTTTTCAAGCCGACCGTTACGCCGTGGAGGTCTCGTCGGCCTGGGCCTTGAGGTTGTACTTGTTGATTTTTTCAATCAGCGTGGTGCGCTGAACCGCCAAAATACGGGCCGTTTGCGAAACATTGCCCTCTGCCTGTTGCAGCGCTTGTTCAATAAGTGTTTTTTCAAGTTCTGCAATACGTTGTTTCAACGGAATCGATTCAATGGCTGGCAAGGGTGTTCCCTGCGCCAACGCAATGAGGTCCTCAATGGGGT
>JAYNLI010000082.1:0-3215 GCA_038111655.1 Bordetella sp. | reverse complement strand
ATGGAAAAGACCTACGCCGCTGGAAAAATACCCGGCGGTTTTTTTAAGCGCGAAGGCCGACCCAGTGAAAAAGAAACGCTGACATCACGCCTTATCGACCGTCCTCTTCGTCCTCTTTTCCCGGAAGGGTTCTACAACGAAGTGCAGGTGGTCTGCACGGTCATGTCGCTCAACCCTGAGATCGACCCCGATATTCCGGCCATGATTGGTGCCTCGGCGGCATTGGCTATTTCGGGTGTTCCCTTCAATGGCCCTATTGGCGCGGCCCGCGTTGGTTACATCAACGGGCAGTACGTTCTTTGCCCTAACGCCTCCGACATGCCGAACTCCCAAATGGACTTGGTGGTGGCGGGTACGGAATCGGCGGTTCTTATGGTTGAGTCTGAGGCCGACCAGCTTTCTGAAGATATCATGCTGGGCGCTGTAGTCTTCGGCCACGAGCAAATGAAATCAGCCATTGATGCAATTAATAGGCTTGTCGAAAAAGCTGGTAAGCCCGAGTGGGAGTGGAGCCCCGAAGCCCAGGATCAAACCGTGGTCGCCAAAATTACCGAGCTTGCCCAGGCTTCTTTTGAAGAGGCCTACAAGCTGCGTGATAAGCAGGCCCGCTCCGCAAGGCTTAAAGAAATTTACGCAAGTTTAGAGGTGAAGGTGGCCGAGCTGGTTGAAGCCGGAAGTCTTGCCGCCCCTGAAGGCAATCTCTTGAATGACACTTTGTTTGGTCTTGAGTCCAAGGTTGTGAGAGGTCAAATTCTTAGGGGTGAGCCCCGTATCGATGGCCGTGACACCCGCACGGTTCGTCCCATTTCAATTCGTAACGGTGTGCTACCTCGTGCTCACGGCTCTGCGCTCTTTACACGTGGGGAAACCCAGGCACTTGTTGTTGCCACGCTTGGCACCAACCGCGACGAACAAATTATCGATGCGTTGGGTGGCGAATACCGCGATCGCTTCATGCTTCACTACAACATGCCTCCGTATGCCACGGGCGAATGCGGCCGTGTGGGCACGCCCAAGCGCCGTGAAATTGGTCACGGACGCCTCGCTAAGCGTGCCTTGGTTGCCGTGTTGCCCAAGCCCGAAGACTTTGCCTATTCCATGCGTGTGGTTAGCGAAATCACCGAATCCAACGGCTCATCGTCCATGGCCTCGGTCTGTGGTGGCTGCTTGGCCCTTATGGATGCCGGTGTGCCGCTTAAGGCTCATGTGGCCGGCATTGCCATGGGTCTCATTAAAGAGGGCGGGCGGTTTGCTGTTCTTACCGATATTCTTGGCGATGAAGATCACCTCGGCGACATGGACTTCAAAGTGGCGGGTTCCGAAACCGGTATTACCGCGCTGCAAATGGACATCAAAATTCAAGGCATTACCAAAGAAATTATGCAGGTGGCCTTGGCTCAGGCGAAAGAGGCCCGTATTCACATTCTGGGCAAGATGAAAGACTGCATGGGCACAGCCCGTGAAGAGCTTTCTGAATTCGCGCCTCGGCTTTACAACATAAAGATCAACCCTGAGCGTATTCGCGATGTTATTGGTAAGGGTGGGGCCACGATTCGTGCCATTACTGAGGAAACAGGCACCACCATCGATATCGACGAGTCAGGCAGTATTACCGTTGCTGCCACCACAGCAGAAGCCGCTCGTAACGCCATTAAGCGTATTGAAGAGCTCACAGCTGAGGTTGAAGTGGGCAAGGTCTACGAAGGCACGGTATTACGTTTGCTCGAGTTCGGCGCCATTGTGTCCATTCTTCCTGGTAAAGACGGTCTTTTGCATATTTCCCAAATTGCGCACGAGCGCGTGAATCAGGTCTCCGACTTTGTTAAAGAGGGCCAGCAGGTTCGTGTGAAAGTCATTGAAGCCGACGAAAAGGGCAGACTTCGCCTTTCGATGAAGGCCTTACTCGAAGAGCCTGGTTCTGACTCGGCAGCCCCTGAAAGTAATGCTGGGGGCGAGGCCTAGGTCTTTATGCAACGCGTTCCGCTTGTTCTCGGAAACTGGAAGATGAACGGCTCGGTTCAAGCCAACGAAGCTCTGCTTCAGGGGCTTTTGGCGAGCCTTAGCCCTCAGGTGGATCAGGCTATTAAGCAAGGTGACCTGCAAGCGGGCGTGGCTGTGCCTGCCCCGTATCTCTTTCAAGCGGCTACGCGCTTACGAACCTCCGGTTTTCTGTGGGGTGCACAAGACTGTTCCGAGCAGGTCTTAGGTGCCTTTACAGGCGAAATCTCAGCCGACATGCTCAAAGACTTCGACTGCCAGTTTGCCCTTGTTGGTCATTCCGAACGTCGCGAGCGTGCAGCAGAATCGAACGAGCTTGTGGGTCGCAAGCTTGGTCAGCTACTTAGTCGTGGTCTTACTCCCGTGGTCTGCGTAGGAGAGCCCCTTGCTCAGCGCGAGCAAGGCACCGCGCAAATTTTTGTCGTGGGCCAGGTGCGTGCCGCCACCAAGGGTTTAAATGACAAGCAGCTTGCCTCTTTGGTTATTGCCTACGAGCCCATATGGGCCATCGGTACGGGAAAGTCTGCGTCGAGCGCCGATGCCCAGTCCATGCATGCCACCATTCGTAGCGAGCTTTCTCAGAACCATCCTTCGGCCGCGCAGGCCGTTCGTATTTTGTATGGTGGTAGCGTCAAGGCGTCAACCGCCAAAGATCTTTTCGCCCAGCCGGATATTGACGGGGCGCTTGTCGGCGGTGCCTCACTGAATGCCACCGAATTCGCCAGCATCATTCAGTCGGCTTGCTCAGCCTACCAAAGTCTTCACTAGGACACGTTAACGCCATGCCTTGGTATACCAATTTACTCATCATCGTTCAGGTTGTTTCAGCCCTTGCCATCATTGTTCTGGTGTTACTCCAGCAGGGTAAGGGTGCCGACATGGGGGCTGCCTTTGGGTCAGGAAGCTCCGGTTCGGTCTTCGGTGCCTCGGGCTCCAGTAACTTTCTTTCGCGAACAACGGCCATCCTGGCGGCTGTATTTTTCACAACAACCCTGGGGCTTTCCTATCTTGGCACTCGTAGCTTAGGAACAACAGGGAAAACTGGCGGTATCATGCAGAATATTCCGGCAGAAAAGTCACCGGCAGGGAACCCTGAGGTTCCTGTGCCGGGCTCTTCGGATACAACAAGAACAAGTCCGGAGAAGTAGTGCTTTGATGGTCTAGGTTTAAGCCGACGTGGTGGAATTGGTAGACACGCTATCTTGAGGGGGTAGTGG
>JAYNLI010000081.1:0-3373 GCA_038111655.1 Bordetella sp. | reverse complement strand
GTGCCCAGGTTCATTGTGAAGTTGCACCGCTGGGCAATGGCAAGGGTGTTCTCAATGGCCACCGGTAGATCGTGAAAGAGCGCAGTCATTTCTTCGCTCGATTTCAAGTACTGCTCTTCTGTGAAAAGTCGCTGGCGCTTGGGGTTGGCAAGCGTATCGCCCTGCGCAATGCACACCCGCGCCTCGTGCGAGCGGTAGTCTTCGGGCTTTAAGAACTGAACCGGATGCGTGGCCACCATCCCAATTTGGGTGTCAATGGCAAGCGCCACTGTTTGTCGAAGCAACCGCTCATCGTCGGCAAAGCCAGCGCGCTGCACTTCCAAATAAAACCGGTCGCCAAAGACCTGGGCGTAGCGCTGGGCGGCGTTGCGTGCAAGCTCTGTGCTCTGCGCCGAACCCGTTAACAGGCACTGGCCGACCTCCCCGATGGAGCCACCCGACAAACAAATCAGGCCCTCGGACAAGTCCTTCAACCAATCAAACCTAATTTCAGCGCGGTCTTTGTAGCTATTGCTTAAGAAGGCCTGAGACAACAATTCGCAGAGGTTCTTGTACCCCTTCTCATTTTGAATAAGTAAAAGCACCCGGTAAGGCCGGTCGCGCTCATTCTCGTTCGTAATGAAAACATCCGTACCCAGAACAGGCTTAACCCCCTTCGCACGCGCAGCCCTGTAGAACTTGATGAAGCCAAAAGTGTTGTTAAGGTCGGTCAGGGCTAAAGCCGGCTGGTTGTCGTTCTCCGCAGCCGCCACTGCATCTTTCAGGCGAACAATGCCATCGGCAATGGAATATTCCGAGTGTAAACGTAGGTGAACGAAGGCCATGACGTATATTGTGAACCAGCATGCTAAGCTCTGCCTTTCGACCCACTCCGATGGCGTCCGACTCCATATGGACCGGACCTCGCACCCTGGTATTTGTTTTTCTCCTTGTGGCCTTGGTGGTCTTGCTAAGGCTCGTCATGGTGTTTTTCTGGGATGTGCCACTTGCCATTGACGAGGCGCAGTACTTGGTCTGGTCGCGCGAGCTGCAGGCAGGTTATTTTTCAAAGCCCCCCGTCATTGCCTGGGCTCTTGCCGCCTCCACCGGCCTGTGCGGCGCCGAGACTGCTAGCTGCGTACGCATGCTTCAGCCTGTGGCACTTGGCCTTGCGGGCCTGGGTGTTGCAACCGCCGCCTGGCTCTTGTGGCGAAACTTCGCGGCAAGTGTCTGGGCCTTTGCTCTCTTTCTATCAATGCCACTGATTGGGTTCTACAGCCAAATTGCAACCACCGATGCTTGGCTGTTGCTTTGGTGGTCATGGGCGCTTTGCGCGTTTATTTGGGCACTGTCCGGCGGGGGTCGATCCCGCTCCAGACTTGGTAACCCTCATGAGACCCAAGGCTCGAACGAGCTTGCGTGGATTGTTCTTGGCGTGATCTGCGGGGTTGGGCTCCTCACCAAATACTCCATGGCCGTTTTTGCCGTCTCGGTAGCGATTGTTCTGCTACGCGAAGGTATGGTCTTACGGGCGGGACCTTGGCTAACGCTACTGGTCTCCATGGCCTTGATGAGCCCGAATCTTTTCTGGAACTCCGAATGGGGCTTTCCCACCCTGGGTCACACCCTTAATTACGTAGATGGCAAGGGCGACGAGGCCTTGAACTTCGGGGCCTCGGCTAACTTTTGGTTAAGCCAGTTTTTGGTGATGAGCCCGCTGGTGCTTCTTGCCTTTTTGTGGCTGAGTTTAAAAAGCCTTTTCACCTGGGGGCAAAACGCCGCGCTCTCACGTGGTCCGGGAGGCTCACCCTGGGCCTTGGATGCAGGTGCGCGCCTTGGCCTTGTCTTTGCATGGCCCATGCTTTTGGTCGTGAGTTTTCAGGGGCTCACCGGCAAGGTGGAGGCGAACTGGGCAGCGCCTGCATCAGTGGGCATCACGCTTGCCGTGGTGGGGCTGTGGTGCACAGCCAGTAACCAGATTTTCAGGTCCCGTTTTTTTAGAAGGTCGATTCGCGGCATTGGGCTTCCCTTCACACTTCTGTTAAACCTTGCATTTACCGCGGCCGTACTTGCCATGCCCTGGGGACTCGAGCGATTCGGCTGGGCGGGCCTGGCAGGAAAGGATCCAAGGTTGCCGTTCGTAAACCTCGAGAAGATGGCAATCGATGTTGAAAGTCACCTGGCTGCCCTTCCTAAAGAATCACGCCCCACTGTTGTTCTTGCCCACGATCGACATCTTTTGGCCTACCTGGATGCACAGCTTGGGCGAACAATAAGTGTTCTGTATTGGGACCCTTTGAAAGTCATGCCGGGGGACCCTTCAAAGGAGCAGCTTGCTGATGCTTCAAGGGTTGCCAAGGCTCCGCACCACTGGGCCTTGCAAAAACGTTTTGAGATGCCGCCTCAAACGAAAAAAGAGTTGAACGTAGCTGCGATGCATGGGGCCATGCTTTATGTATCAAAAGCCCTAACGGCCGAGCAGGGTGCCGTCGTGCTTGCTGCCATAAAAGCCCAGCCCACTGTGAAATCGGCACGGCTTGAGCCTCTGGGCGATGTGGACCATGGCTTCGTTCTTATTCCCATTGAACGGGTTCGTTAGAATTCAGCCATGAAACTCTCGGTGGTCATTCCTGTTTACAACGAAGAGGCCTCGGTGGAGCGCCTAGTGCAGGCCATCGATGAGGCCTTGTCGCCAAGCTTTGATGGCGACTTCGAGCTTATTCTGGTTGACGATGGGTCGCGTGACGCCACCACAAAAAGGTTAGAGGCATTTGCAAAGGACCGCGCCTGGCTGAAACCACTTTTTTTGGTTCGCAACTACGGGCAGTCTACTGCGCTTCAGGCTGGCTTTGATGCCGCCGAAGGTGACTTAATTGTGACCATGGACGGTGACCTTCAAAACGATCCTAAAGACATTGCCTCAATGGTGACCATGCTTGAGAGCGACGGGACCATTGACATGGTCTCGGGATGGCGAAAAGAAAGGCAGGACGACCAGTGGTCGCGTAAGTTTCCTTCCAAGCTTGCCAATGCCTTAATTAGCAAAGTTACAAAGGTATCGCTGCACGACTACGGCTGCGCCCTGAAGGCCTACAGGCGCCGAGTCATTGAAGACCTGCGTTTATATGGCGAGTTGCACCGTTTTATTCCTGCGCTTGCCGCCGAAGTTGGAGCGCGTATTGTGGAAGTGCCCGTGCGCCATCATAAGCGCATGGCCGGTGTCTCGAAGTACGGCATCGATCGAACCATTCGTGTGCTGCTTGATCTGCTGTGGATTCGTTTCACCATGCGGTTTATGCATCGGCCCATTCATGCCTTTGGTGGTGTGGCCGTGGCCATGCTGGTGGTGGGCTTTGGTATTTTGGCCTGGCTGGGCTTTGAGAAGCTGGTGCTA
>JAYNLI010000080.1:0-3525 GCA_038111655.1 Bordetella sp. | reverse complement strand
TACCCTGCCACCCACGAGGAGGCTGCGCAAAGCATGCGCATGTCTTTGCGTTGGGCGGGCCGCAGCCGTCAGGCCTTTGAGGGCTCTTCGAACGCGCTTTTCGGAATTGTTCAGGGTGGCATGCACGAAGACCTGCGCGAGGAATCTCTAGCAGGTTTGCTGGACATTGGCTTTGAAGGTTATGCCATTGGGGGCTTGTCGGTGGGCGAGCCCAAAGAAGACATGCTGCGAACCCTTACTCATATTGGTCCGCGGCTGCCTGAACATAAGCCCCGTTACTTGATGGGCGTGGGCACGCCTGAAGACCTGGCGGACGGCGTCGCCAATGGCGTGGATATGTTTGACTGCGTCATGCCCAGTCGCAACGGCCGTAACGGCTGGCTTTTTACCCGCAAGGGTGATTTAAAAATTCGTAACGCGCGATTTAAAGACGACCCCTTGCCCATTGATCCGCATTGCGCCTGCCCGGTCTGTAGGCCCAGCGCTCATGGTGACGACCGGCCTGGGTTCTCAAGAAGTTATTTGCATCACCTGCAGCGTATTGATGAGATGTTGGGGGCCAGCCTTGCCACCATTCACAATCTAGCCTTTTATTTGCAGGTCATGCGCGAGATGCGCGAGGCGATTTTTGAGGGCCGTCTTCAGGCCTGGCGGGCGCAGTTTGCCGCGGACCGGGCAACGGGGGTTTAGGACTAGGACATGGAGACGGCTCGTTAGGTGGCGTGGGTTTAGATCTGGGATGATCGCCTTAAAAACATGGCATCACCGTAGCTAAAGAAACGGTAGCGGCTGGCAATGGCATGGTCGTAAGCCTTGCGCATGGCGGGATAGCCTGCAAAGGCACTGACCAACATCAAGAGTGTTGATTTAGGCAGGTGGAAGTTGGTAACCAAGGCATCCACCACCTTGAATTGATAGCCCGGGGTAATAAAAAGGTCGGTCTCCCATTGGCCCGTCAGCCCAGTGAGGCCTGGGGCATCAGAGATGCCGTTGGGGCCTTCGGCGCCCATCGTGCGTTGCCCCGCCGATTCAAGCGTTCGCAGGCTTGTCGTGCCCACAGCCACCACACGGCCACCCTGCGCCTTGGTTTTTAGAATCTTCTGCTCCGTCTCTTCGCTAAGTGAACACCATTCGCGATGCATGCGGTGCTTTGACAAGTCGTTGTCGCGCACAGGGGCAAATGTTCCACTTCCTACGTGTAGAGTTACTTCCGCGCGCTGAATGCCCTTGGCTTGAAATGCTGCAAAAAGCGCTTCGTCAAAATGCAGGCCTGCCGTGGGTGCTGCCACCGAACCGGGGTGTTGGGCGTATACGGTTTGGTAACGCTGCAGGTCGTCTTTGGTAGGGGTATGCCCAATGTAAGGAGGCAGCGGTAGTTGACCGAAGTCATCAAGCACATCAAGCACCGGGCGGTTGAACTGAAGTAAAAAGCGGTCGTCATGGACGGGGTCACGGCCCAGGCACAGGACCTCTTCATGACTCCCTAGTTGCAACCGCATTCCGGCTGCGGGCTTTCGGCTCACTCGTAAGAGCACGCTTGCTTGGTGAAGCTCAGGCCCAATGCGTTCCACAAGAATTTCGACTCGCCCGCCCGAGGGCTTCTGCGCAAAAAGCCTTGCCGCAATGACTTTGGAGTTGTTGAAGACAAGAAGGTCTTCGGGGTTCAGAAGCTCCACCAGGTCGGTAAACGTTCGATCACAAAATTCGTCCTCCCCACGCACATCAAGCAACCGACTCTGGCTACGTACCTTTGTGGCTGCTTGGGCAATAAGCTCTTCGGGTAACTCAAAATCGAAGTCGGATAACTGGTAGGTCATGGGGATTTTGGGTGTGACCAACTAGTGAAACCTACTTTCGCGTGTTGTTAAGCCGGGCCGCAAGGGCATCCCCCATGGCCTGGGAGAGCAGTTGTGACCTTCTTAATAAAGGTGTCGCAGTTTTTAGCCTTGGCCGCCTGCATCCCCGGCACATAAACCCTTCTCGTATGCCTTGCCATTCGGCATTCAGTAGGTTGACCCATCGAAAGACAAGGGCCATGGCCAGCGAGAGTGCTTGCCTGGAAAGACCTAGCCACCGAAGCGGCGCGAGACCAAAACGCAGAGCGTGAAGAAGCTCTTGCGTGGTAGACGACAGAGTGACAAGGTTGGCAAGCAGCACCAGCGCCAAAATACGAAGTACCGTGACTGCTGCTTGCTCAAGGGCTAGGGTGAAGGCCATCCCCCAGCCCAGACTGAGGACGCTTGCAATCCATTGGGCGAGCCCCAGAAAAACCAGCATGAATAACAAGCTTCTGATAAGACCCAACAGCCGACGGCACCCTGCTGGTCCTAGGCTTAGGTGGACGGCAACGCCTGAGGCCGTTACAGCAAGCAGGGGCTCGAGGCTATTGAGTGGCAAGAGCGCCACTGAGCTTGCTGCTAGAGCAAGAAGCTTCACACTTGCCGGCAGCTTATGCAACCATGAGGGTTGGCTAAGGTAGAGACTTAGCATATTAGGAGGCTTCCACGACTTCGATGCATTGATTACCAAGCAACTTAAATGCCTTCTTTTTGAGTGAACGTTAGGAAAGCCTCCCGCACCTGCTGCACGGGCCCCTGCATTCGCACCTGGCCCTCGTCCATCCAAATAAGTTCGTCGAAGTCGTGAAGCAGGTTAAGGTTGTGGCTCGCCATAACGACCTGTTGCGGAAGCTTTTCAATAAGGCGCATCATGGCTCGGGTTGCTCGCGCATCAAGGCTGGCAAAAGGTTCGTCAAAAAGTAAAACCTGCGGCTCGTCCATGAGCACAGTCAGGATACAAACAAGCTGCTTCTCGCCCTCTGAACATTCGTGAGTGGAACGCTTAAGCAGACCTTCGGCCCCGTGCGCATTAGCAAGAGCCTTTGCTTTTACCTCAACCTCTTTGGGGTCCTGGCCACGCTCCAGCTGCCCAAAGCAAAGTTCTTCCATAACCGTGGGGAAGAGGATCTGTTGGTTTGGCGATTGAAAAACCAGGCCCACAGGCTTTAAGTTAGCGACCCGGCCTTGCTCGGGCTCCTCCAGCCCCATCATTAGGCGAAGCAGCGAAGTCTTGCCTGAGCCGTTCAGTCCTAACAGCCCTGTGCGATGGGCTTTTATGGCTAGGCTAAGCCCATTGAAAACAAGACGGTCACCCCGTCGTAGGAAGACATCATCCAAGACCATGGGCGCTATACTACGGGTCTTCGTAGCAAGATGTTCACACACTGCCGGAGTGGTGGAATTGGTAGACGCACCGGATTCAAAATCCGGCGCCAGAGATGGTGTGCGGGTTCGAGTCCCGCCTCCGGCACCAAGTAATTCACTGAAGCCCAGTAGCTTCAACGCTTAAGAGCTAATTCCTCGTATTTATTTAGGTACATTTTAGGTACATCGGGGGTTACTATGGCGGTATTACAGCTCTTGGGACAGCGGTTGATCGTGAAATACCTTTACGAAAATAATGGCCTGCCCTATTTTCAAATGCGTGTTCCAGAGGGTTTGCAAGATCGATTTGGTGGCCGAAAAA
>JAYNLI010000079.1:0-3628 GCA_038111655.1 Bordetella sp. | reverse complement strand
TTTTTTCCGCTAACGCTCGGTAGTCCGGAGACCCCTTGCCTTGCATTTGCTCAACGAGGTCGAGGTTGTTGCGTAGGTCATTTAGCTTTGTTAACAGCGCGATATCTGCGTCGACTGCCACCCCTGGTTTGACTAGATCTTTGTCTGGTGTGTCGCCGGCCACGAGCTCCGCGTAAGGTTTTGGCGCACTTAGCGCCAAGGCGTCCGGGTTGGATAAAGACACGCCCCGAAAGAGACCCGCCCAAAGCGCTTCTACGTACGCGGCTTTCCATGCCATGAGAAGTTTGTCGGGAACCGTCACCCCTACACCCCCTCGGTCGACAAATAGTGTGACATGGAAGCGTCGCTTATTGTGCTCTTGTAAGACGACTTCGAATCTGACGCCAAAACCTTGCCACGGTGGCAGTTCCGCAAAGCCCGGTTGAAGTGGTTCCCACCACCAGTGATTACCGCGAGGATAGTTCAGCATATCCCAGCCGTCCGAGCATTTATTCGTTAATTCGTTTTCTCTGGTTTGATGTGTATCCTTGTATACGCTAAACCGCTCATAACAAAATTTAGTACTCCAATTTCTTACGTTTGCGTTCGTGTGGTGAATCACAATCGCCCTGACCGGTGTGGCTGGGTCCAAATTTTGAAGTATTAGCGCGCGGCCATCTGTCCCCCGGCATCTCGCTCTATCGCTAGGTTTACAGAGATTGAAATCTGTCTTGAAGGCAACCTTCCACGACCCTGGCGGCAGCGGCAGCACCTCTCGGGAAGACAGTCTTAGTTCAGTCAATCCGTTTGTTGAGCCAGTAGTTGGCGTGGCTCCGAGTGCAGAAACGCCTATCAGCGCTACCGCGAATCCCAGGGCTATGCCTCTTTGTATTTTTTCTAAAAAGTTAAGCATGAACGGAAGACTTTAAACACTGTTTATTTGTTCCACAATCGGCCTCGCGCATCTGTAAGCTGACGGGCCGAGCCTAATCTTAAATTTAACCAGACTGAGCAAACAATATCCCCGAAGGCGATAATTTGAAGTTTGCACCTTAGTTCTAATGCTTTCCCGTGTTTCGGCGTCGCGTCAAACACGTAAATTGGGTGCGTTTTGGGGTTCCCAAGTCATTCGAATCTGAGAAAATGTCGGCTAGTACTCGGTATTTTGCCTATCGCACGCAGGGTTGATTAAGATTGGTGTGGTGGTTTAACTAGGGTAAGGCAAAACTTAGACAGGCGCATTGCTTGGACTATCAAATTGGAGCCCAGGTCGATGGAAATTATGAGCTACGTATCCATCATCAAAAATAAGGTTATTTTTAGCGGTGCCAAGGGAGGGGTGTTCCTCTTGGCAATTTTTCTGGCATTCCCGATGCAGGTCGGAGGGGCCACGGGCTCCACCGATACTCGGGCGCCAAAAGTACATGTCAGCCGTGACCAGATATTCCCGCTCCCCCCCGGTGATTGGCAAGTCGTCTGGAGTACGGTCATGGATTGGTGTAAGCCTGGCGCCAATTGCAAGTCTTTTTTGGGCAGAGCGCAGGTGCTGCTGAACCGCGACCCAAGCAGTCCGATATACGGCGTGGCCATTCGCTACACCGATAAAAAAACTACCGCTGACCGATTTTTGAAGTTGTGCCAAGAACAATTGACGCGTCCATACAAGGACCTCCACGGCAGTGAGGGTGACGCTCGATTAAGGCTTTGTTCTTTTGGCATTGACAACCCGCTGCCCTTGAACTCGTCGAATTGGTGGTGGCAAATGATTGAGGCGGGTATGTGGAAACTCAAACCGAGGGGTACTGCCCACGGCAGATTTATGTTGCGCATGCACCAAGTCGGAGATCAGGTCGCTGAAGTGGCAGTCTTCCTCGCAAAGGATGCGGTCCAGCCGTCATTGACGGAGGCAGACATTATGAAGTGGAAGAAGGCCTACATGTCCGCCCTGGTGGACGGTTTTTACAGGGGGCGTCGACTCGATACCAGTCAGCATTTGGCTTTGGTTGGGACCGCCAAGGCAGTGGAGGTGGCGGTCAACAGCCAGCCAGCTACCGCTGCGCGCAGCACCGAGGCGCCCGCTGCGCCAGCCGTCGCGGCTGCCGTTCAAACTCCTGTGGATGACGCGGAGGCCAAGCGCCTCAAGCTCCTTGAGCTTGAATTGCAGCGTATGAAGGATGCGCTGGCGAAGATACAGGCGGCACCACCGCAGGTGAATACGGCTGCCAGGAAAGAAGAGGCCAAGCCCAAACCAGTCGTGGTGATGGCGCCTCGCTACGCCTTAGTGGTTGGTAATGCGAAATATCAAAATGTGTCGACGCTTGAGAACACCTTGCCGGACGCTAAGGCATTTGCCGAGTCGTTGAAGGGCCTCGGATTCAATGTGACCTTGCACACGGATATTGGGCAGCGACAATTTAACGCAGCGGTGCGGCAATTCAAGCGTTTATTAAAAGGCGGCGAAGAAGTGGTTTTTTATTACGCAGGCCATGGTGTGCAATTGGGCAGCGCCAATTATCTTTTGCCAGTTGACGTGGGGGGTGACAGTGCGGGTCAAGTGCGGGACGAGGCTATTGAATTACAAAAAGTTCTTGATAGTTTGGCCGAACAAAAGACCAAATTTAGCCTCGCTGTGATTGATGCGTGTCGGGACAATCCGTTTAAACAGAATGGCCGAGCGATTGGCGGTCGTGGCCTGGCGCCGACAACGGCTGCGACGGGACAAATGATCATCTTTTCGGCCGGCGCTGGCCAGCAGGCGTTAGATAAGCTTGGCCCGAACGACCCCGGAAAGAACGGCTTGTTTACCCGCGTGTTTCTGGAAGAGATGCGCAAGCCGGGCCTACCTGTGGACCAGATGCTGCGGCAAGTACGTGAGCGAGTCGTGCAAATGGCCAAGGGTGTCGGTCATGAGCAGGTCCCAGCACTTTATGATCAGGCAATTGGGCGGTTTTACTTCAAGCCTGAATAGTCGCGGTCTTACAATGGTGTGACCAGGTTCACATCGCTCTCACACTGCACTCATAAGGAGTCTCCTCGATGCCCCTAGATGGCTCTGTCTTAGAGGCTGGATTCATCGCCGCCATCGTCCTTGTGACGATTTACTTGCACTGGCGCTTTGATGGTTTTGCGGCCTCTCATGGACCAGAAATTCTCACCACCATGGGGATTATGGGTTGCTTTACGGGTATCACCCTGGCACTTTTCAGTTTCGATGCCGCGGATGTACAGGCAAGCATTCCCAGTCTTTTGGGTGGTATCCGAACGGCCTTTTGGGCCTCGCTGGCGGGTGTTGCGGGTGCGTTGTCGTTGCGGTTCGCTCAGCGCTTTCGGCAACCCAGGGAGGCCGATGCCGAGGAGGAGGGCATTGCCCAAGAAGTCGACCTGAGAGATGTGATTGCGGAGCTTCGGGTCAGCCGAAAGGAGGCCAATGAGAGCGGGCAAGCCCAAGCCGATGCGCTGCGGGCAATCAATCGGGCAGTCGCTGAGTCTGCCCAGTCAATCACCACAGCTGTGACGGAGTCGGCGCAGGCGCAGGCCAATCGCAATGATCAACTCATCACCGTTGTCAGGGAGTTGAGTCAGGACGCAGCATCGCGGTCGCAGGCACTGCAAGAGGCGTTTGATAGCTTCGCCAGGCACATGGTGGAGA
>JAYNLI010000078.1:0-3762 GCA_038111655.1 Bordetella sp. | reverse complement strand
TATTGGAGCGACCCGACATGAGCGATACCAACACGGCCCCTGAATCAGGGAGTGCATCGCTTGGTGTGATAACGAATCGACCAGCGGGCTCTTGCGATACCCTTTGTGGCCTGAAGTCGAATCTTATTTATCCGCGATTCAGTCTCGAGCAATCAATCGTATCTGCTTTGAGACCGCGAATTTGATACTGAAGCATGAAAAAATCCACGGTAACTGACGAGGTCACCTCCCGGGGCTGAGCGCCAATAGCCCATTCGACATTCCGCGACATGGATTTGTCACCCAAGACACATAAGACCCGCTCTCTTGCCCGGACGTTGTCGTCCCACGGCTTGAAACGCTCCGATGGGACACAGAATGGCTGCCAGCTACCTGCTTCCCTAACTTCAACCTTCGTCTCTCCAAGCCCAAACAGACCCTCCTGGTAGCGGTAGGTTGTAGCCCCAATGGGCAGCTCACAGGTCATTAGGATGGTCTCAGCATGTACGCAGCTGGAGAGAAGGGCGATTAGTAGGACAAGTCGCTTCATCATTCCTTGGCCGTCGCCGGTTACACCGCCTACTCCGGGCCATTGTTGTTTTGATACGCAGTTGCTGAGCCGATGGTAAGCGCGGCCGCGTCATTGAGCAAGCGCTTTAACGACGGCGCCTGTTTGAGTAACCGGTGAATCGACCTGTTAACGACTCGTGGGTATCAAGTTTGCCCTGATAAACAGCGAGCTATTTACCCGGAAACACTACATCCCCCGCATTGCCAGCATCACTTTTTCAGCCTAATCTTTTGGTGTTGAGTAACCGATGAATTTGCGTGATGTGGTGACCTGAGAATTAACGCCGCGGGCCAAACGGTCTTATCTTTTCTGAAGGATATGCAGAAACAATTCGGATTCCAGGCTGCATCCAAGTCCTGAAACTCTGAAGATGCCGGCACGAGCCGAAACCGACTTGTGCTGGACATCAGGCTGCTCTGTCTTCGGGAGAACTTAGCTTGTAGCGACCCCTAACGCTTGGCCAGCGGCCCGGTTTTGCTCAACGTCACCAGCGAGTACCCACCCCTTTGTCAACATTCGGGTCATGTACTGCTTGTTGTAGAGGAAAGCGCAGATGAGCTGCCATAGGCCAACTGTAAATATGGTGAACAGAAGGTGGAGCGCAGCGACTCCTAACTCGCCTCTAAATAAGGGAACAAACCATCCAAAAAAGAGATAAGTCCAACTGAACCCGTATCGCCCAGTTTTCACAAGACCACTGGTCGCATGTTTGATTGGTACAGCTTTCGCCATTTTGTACTCCAAATAATAGTTGTCTGAGATAGCTAGTATATATAAAACATATAAATATGACAGTGAATGCTATCGCTACATACAAGTTGTGTAATGACCCAGCGTTTTCTGCACAGGTCAAGCTGCTAATTCAAAGTTTTCAAATGCCTGATTTGGGGTCTGCATCTTGAGCGCTTGATGAGGGTGTAATGACCCACCGGTTTTTGCACAGGTCAGGCTGCTAATTTAAATGACTCATAAGTTTGTGCCGGCGTTTTCATGCGTAGTGCCTGATGCGGCCGACGGTGGTTATAAAAATGGACCCAATCACTGATCACCCGGCTGGCATGCTGCAGTGTTTCGAACCGCTGCTGATGGATGCATTGCTCTTTCAGATATCGGATCACCCGCTCCACCATGCCGTTTTGCTCGGGGCAATGCGGCGTGATGAACTCTTGTTTCAACCCATAGCTTCTGACCAAGGCTGTGAAGCTTCTGCTGGTAAAGACTAAGCCATTGTCCGAGCGAAGCAAAAATGGTTTGGCCACGCGGCCAAGCGTTCCGTATCGGGCAATCAGTGCCTGCTCAAGAGCGGCCTCAGCAGTCTTGGACTTTCCAGAGCGAGACAGGTGGTAACCCAAGAGCTCTCGGGTATGACAATCGATTACCAAGGCAAGCGTTGCCCAGCCATCACGACCCGCTCAGACACGACAGAGATCGGTAGCCCAGCGCTCATCCGGCGCCATCGCTACAGACGGCATGGCCTGAACCCTAGGCCTAAACCCAACAGGCCGCTTTTTAACCTGCCAGCCACGGAGCTGGAAGACCCGCTGCACGGTGTTTTTGTTAAACCCCAAAAGGTTAGCCACCGTTCGATACCCAAACGAAGGCTCTTGCTCGATCATGGCTTTGATTGCCGCTTCAAACCGCTCTTGCACCTTGGGCGCAGCCTTGGTGGGGCGGTAATACACCGTGCGCCTGGGCACTTCAAACCAGCGGCACAGCTTGGTCATGGGCACTTTGATTCCGTCTTCTTCCAATCCCTGTTTGACGGTAGCGATCATTTCTCGTCTCCGCCCAACAGGGAGTTCAACTTTCTTCGGGCACGAAGCTCAAGCATGGCCTCTCCGTACGCCTCCTGCAACTCTTTGAGTTGCCGCTCGTATTGCTCCTTGATATCCAGTGGCTTGGCCCTCAAGGCGTTTTCCATACCCGCTTGGCCTCGTCTACCCATTCCTCGATCTCGGAGGGGGAAATGTCAAATGACCTTGATGCCTCAGAAATGCTGGTTTTGCCTTGAATGATTTCCATGACCAAGGCCGCTTTGCGCTTGGCTGTCCATCGTTTGATGTCGTCTTCCATCGTCATACTCATGGTTACTTCCTTCAATAGTATGACCTGAGCAGGAATTCAGTGGGTCATTACAGTTGGTGATTGCTTTGGCGTAACGTTTAAGCGTAAGATTGAGGTTTGCTAAATACTCTGGGATGCCGATGCCCCAATCAATTTATCTGCGACTGACGCGAGTTGCGGCGGCTCTTGCCGAAGAGAGGTTGAGTATCACGCCAAATAGTAATGAGTTTATATTACTTGGTGAAATCCAGTGGAGGCTTCAAGCCTCGGAGGAGCCTCTGTTTGTTAGTGAGGTCATAAAGTGGGATCACCTGTTTTCGCCGGCAACCCTTCACAAAGCCCTGAAACTACTGGTCGATTTGGACCTAGTCAAACAGTTGAAATCCAGTCATGATGGACGGTTTCGAGAGCTTCGCCTTACCAAAAAAGGGGGGCAGGTCTTTGTGACCCTTGACAAAGCACTTCTAAATGTTGCGGCTAAATAACAGGGTATTCGCGACAACACTCATGCTTAGTGGGGTTATCTATTATTTATCTTTCTGCATCAACGCATACTTTTTTAGTTACTTTCAGGTCGATTCTCATGTCTCGATTATCTTCCTCCCGGCCGGGGTGAGATTGCTGGCCGTACTGATCGGGGGGTTTCCTGCTGCGCTTGGGGTAATGAGTGCGTCACTCGCAATTGAGTTAGGTTTTAGAGCCGATTTGTGGCACCCCAGTGCGTCTTTATCTTTGCGAGCTTTGCTGGTTGCGGCTGCGTCTGGTGTCGCTCCGTGGCTGATCATCAAGGGATTTGAGACGGCAGGTTATTTGCATGTTGGGCTTCGTGGGTTGACTGCAAGAAGACTCACATCGCTCACCTTCTTGGTTGCTTTAGGCACCTCTGCTGCCCACCAAATACTGTTTTTCTTTTTCTCGCATCCGGCATCGGTTGGTTTGTGGGTCCAAATGTTGGTGGGTGATATTTTGGGTGCGTTCGTCTGCCTGTGGCTTGCACGGGAATTGGTTACGAGGCTCGCCTTTTTCAAACCAACTGGACAGGTATAAGTGGTGCCCAGCATAGGTATTTGTTGGGACTCAAAGAGTTGGTGAGCATGACCCGCGTCAAATGTTGATCCAATGGTAGTGAGAGTTTTCAGTCTAGCTGT
>JAYNLI010000077.1:0-3838 GCA_038111655.1 Bordetella sp. | reverse complement strand
CGTGGATGCCGACCCCACGATCAGCCAGATTTGTCAGGAAGGTCCTGCGCCCACTATGACTGCTGCACTGATCAATCCCAGCAAGTGCGTACAGTGCTTTTAATGTCTGGGCGAGCGTATTCGGGTTGAAACCGCCTCTCCTGTCCTTTTGACTCGGCACAAGCGCCGCGTCGTATTCCCGGAACGACGAACTCGCTGCATAGTTGGTCAGGATTTCCTTTAGTTTCTGACTTACATAGACCGTCCGTGCCCGACCACCTTTGGTCATGTTAGCGGTCAACCGAAACTCATTGAAAATGGTCCCATCCTGACCCAAGAGATCCCTCCAACGCAATGCTGAAACCTCCCCGACCCTCAGTCCAGCGAGATGTGTAAGCCCCAAAATCGCCTGATTACGAGCCCCATAGCGGGTGGAACCTGCGTGACGCATAAGCCTGCTAAATTCATCGTCGCTCAACACCCTAGCCTGCCCCATCAATCGTCCTTCTGTTTTGTTGCAATAACTAAATTTTGCAGTCTAAGAAGGGGGTTGAGCGAGCTGAGACCTGGTTATGGGCCAGGTTTCTCGTGGCTTTTCCACGACGAAAACAACGCAATTGGGGTATCCAAGATTCAATAGGTTACGCAAGAAACCACGAAAAAAGCGTGTTTTATTACATTTTCTGTGGATAACTTTGGGTGGTTTTGGGGCCAGCACAAGGCTCATGTGAAGCGGCGCCTACCGCCCCAAAATCTGGCTGATTACCCAATAGCTAACAGCTATTTGGCCCTCAACTCACCCTGCCGACTCTGCCTTGTATTTTCGCAAGCAGCCTATGCAGATGCACCGTGTTGCGCCCTCTTTTACTCCTCCAAGGGAACGCCTCGCCGCACGGTGCTAGCGGACTGCCTGCCGGTAGCTGGCGAGCCGTATTACAAAGCCCGTTTTAGGGAGCGTACCGGGCTGGCGCCCACCCGCAGGACATTCATCTAAATCGCTCAGCTGCCGTTGTTTCACCTTCCGCCATTGCTGGCAGCTCGGGTAAGAGGGCCTGGATCTCGCTCAGGCGGGGTTTGAACTGGGCACTCACCCTCTCGCCACGGTAGACCTCCAACAGCAGCCTTGCATCGAGCCGGCCCTCTGTCAGGCCTTGCTTGATCAGCTCACGGGTGAACGTCACCAGTGCTACATGTCTTTCTATGGATTTAGCAATTTTGCGCAAATTCTCGTTGTTTTCCTTCAAAAGCTCCTGCGTCTGCAGGATCGTAGCCAGGTCTTGCGACAAGCGCCCGAGAAGGGCCTCCAGTACGTTGTCGTCAAACAAGCCAATGCCAGGGCGAGTCATCGTCCGCAGTAGGTCAAGCGCTAGATACAGGTGGCTGTAGTCGGCCCGCTCGTGATCGATGATCACCACAAAACCCGCGCTGGGTATCCATTTGATACTTTCCACGGAGTTCATCAGTGCTGGCGCACATCGGCTTTTGTCGAATACGATTACGGCGTACTGGCTCTGGCGGTTCGCATTCGATTCAAAGAGCTGACTCAGCGCCGTATCCCTGCTTTTGCTAATTGAATCACCATCTTCCCATGCGCCCAACGATAGGCTTCTGTCAAATTTGACCTCAATAGTTACTGAGCGTGAGGGGTCACCCTCAAACTCGACCAGGATGTCGCCGGTGCGGTTGTTACGCATAGCGCCAACGGTCATGCCTGTAGCGTGAATGTTGTCACCTGGCTCGCCGGCATTTTGCAAGTATTCCGCCAGTCGGTTACGGACTTCCTGCTCGCCAACAACGCCACCAGCCGCTGCACGCTGTTCCACCAGTCGCCGCCGGTCATAAAGTAGCTTCAGGGACTCAAGGTGCGTGCCCAGTTCATTTTCAGTGCGTGACAGAAAGCTGGCGATGCGGTCCTCCATGAGGGCCATCACGCCAATCACCAACGCCCGGTTGAGCTCTTCATCACGCCTGCCCTCCGGCAGATCGTCAAAGAATCGGTATACGAGAGGGTGATCGCTACTTACACTACCAAAGTGAACGGTCTTGTCGGCATGGCTGAGTGTCACGAGTGGCATGGTGGCTCCTTCCCTAGTGCAATGAGATGAGGGGGTCGGCTCCCCGAGTGGCGACTCTTTGGCTGTATCGGCTTGCCGTGCACATCGCTTCAATCGTAAATGGAACAGTTGGCAAAGGCTACAGGAAGCCTAAATCTCGAACTAACTGAATTGACAATCCCACGTGGTTTAAGGTCAAATACTACGAAAGGCATAAGAGTCGCTTCACATGGCCCGGAGTCCAGCGGTGACAACCTAGCTCGAGTGACTGTTAAGGCGCTTATGTGAGGGGATGTCGATTGGGCAAAGCTAAAAGACGGCAATTGTTGAAAGATGGTGAGAGGCTGAAAAAAAAGCATCAGAGGTCACCTAAGCTATTGATTTGTGTCCTGTGTGGGGAGCAAGTGCAAAAAGGACTACTCCTGGAGCACAAGGAAAAACTGCATGGCGAAAATCGAATCACTCCCTCACCAATTACTCAGCGCAAATCAAGCACATGGGTCAAAGTTTTCAGTGGCGGATTACCCTCTTGAGGGGGCTCCTTGATAAAAATCTGGCCTCTGACATCACGCCTAACGGCCGATAAAAAGTCAAACCATTCGCGAGCAAGCGTACTCGAGCAGCTGGCCGTCTCGAACTTGAGGGTTAATTCCCTCTCAATGAAAATCGTTCCCTGTACTGCTCGGTAGGTTGATCGATACGCCCAGTGCCGATTTTTGATGGCGGCACCCTTTGGCACGAATTCAATAGCCACTCCCTCAGGCACCCTCACCTGCACCCGATCAAGCACGCGTCGACTGAAACACAACCAAGGCGATGAGCGGGTGTCAACTTCACTGGATGTCGCGATGTCGTTGATCGTCCCAGACGTCAGTCCCACAGGCAAGCGAAACGCACTGCGGGCTGGCAGGTTCACATATGCGGGCAATTGGGTTTTACTCTCGATCACCCACGGCTTTATCCAGTCGTCTGAATCCGGAACCAGCTGTGAACCACTACCTATCTCACCATTTTTTTCTAGGTAATTACGAATCCATCGGTCTTTGGCTGTTGATTCATAGCCTGCGTAGTAGCCCCGGGCCCAGGTCTCAAACCACCCTGTTTGTGAATACCTGGCCTGACCCACCATATCTCCATTAGGCTTCAATGTCCATGTGATGTCAGTGACCTCGGTGTCAACCTCAGAACTGGCGTTAGGGGTTCGCCGCAGTTCGCCTGTTTTTGCCAAGACGGTTGGCTTATCCAGCAGCGAAGCGGGCAATGTCCCAGTCCTTGCATATCGGGCTGTGGAGTCAACAAACAAGTCTAGGATCGGTACGTAAGTAATGACATGATTGAATGGGCTGCTGATGGTGAGTGGAGCCAAGGTGTATGCCTCGCCCAAATTAATCATGGCGGCTGTGCTTTCAATACCAACAGCGGCGAGCAGCGCTTCGAGCAACACCACATGGTCTTTGCAGTCACCGTACCTTCGCTGCAAAACGCTCTGAGCAGTGTGCGGCACAAAACCCCCAGCACCAATATAGGTCCCGACATATCGAATATTTTGTGCAACCCACGCCTGCAGGGCTTGAACCTTTCCTCTCGGCTCGTCGATTCCGGTGATCAGTTCTACGGCCAGGCTTCTTATTTCTGGCGTAACTTCTGCCTTTTCGGCCGCACGGTCATCGTAAGCTTTCGCTAGGGCAGCAGGCCCTTCAAAAGTGGATGCAACCAGCATGGGAGCGTAATCGAAAAGGTCAACGCTATTCTCCTCGTATGGCCGATAAGTCGATTGGGTATACGTGAACGACTTGCTAACAAAG
>JAYNLI010000076.1:0-3859 GCA_038111655.1 Bordetella sp. | reverse complement strand
CCGAGATGGTGATGCCGGGCGACAACGTGAAGATGACGGTCACGCTCATTGCCCCAATTGCCATGGAGCAGGGCCTGCGCTTTGCTATCCGTGAGGGTGGCCGAACCGTCGGCGCCGGCGTCGTCGCAAAAGTGATTGAGTAAATAGCTTGGAATTAAAGGTCAGGCAGGGTTCTAGGGGCATAGCTCAATTGGCAGAGCGTCGGTCTCCAAAACCGAAGGTTGGGGGTTCGATTCCCTCTGCCCCTGCCAGCTCTTCGTCCTTAGCGCCTCTAACATGTTAGCAGCCCTTAACCTTTTTCTTTAAGCCAGCACACCATGTCATCAGCAAACTCAAGCCCAACCGACGTCTCTTCTGGTTTGCCTGACAAGCTCATGCTTGCAGCAGGCATTGCAGCGTTTCTTGCTGGTGTTTATGGCTATCACTGGTCGGGTGATGCCAGCCTGCAGGCCCTGGGGCTTTTATTGGCGGGCATTTTGGTGGGCGGGCTGCTTGCTATTGTCTCGCCCTCGGGGCGGCGGTTTGTTGGCTTTTCAAAAGAGGCAGTTTACGAGACGAGGCGGGTTGTCTGGCCAGGGCGTAAAGAGACCTTGCAGACAACAGGCATAGTTTTTTTATTTGTATTCATCATGGCACTCTTCCTTTGGCTGACTGACAAGTCTCTCGAGTGGGTGTTGTACGACTTGTTGCTGGGATGGAAGTAGCGATGACCAAACGTTGGTACGTGGTGCATGCCTTTTCAGGCATGGAAAAGAGCGTGGCCAAGGCCATTCAAGAGCGTATTGATCGTGCAGGTATGCAAGATCATTTCGGTCAGATCCTTGTTCCCACCGAAGAGGTGGTTGAAATTCGCGGCGGTCAAAAAGCCATCTCTGAGCGCAGGTTCTTTCCTGGCTATGTACTGGTCGAGATGGACATGAATGATCAAAGCTGGCATCTGGTGAAGAACACTAACAAGGTCACTGGGTTTCTTGGCGGTTCGGGCAGTAAGCCGTCGCCTATTTCTCAGGCCGAGGTCGACAAGATCATGGCTCAGATGCAAGAGGGTGTTGAAAAACCACGACCTAAGGTTTTGTTCGAAGTTGGCGAGGTTGTGCGTGTTAAGGACGGCCCCTTCACGGACTTCAACGGTAACGTCGAAGAGGTCAATTACGAGAAAAATCGTCTTCGCGTATCAGTCACGATTTTTGGTCGATCCACTCCTGTTGAACTTGAGTTTGGACAGGTCGAAAAGCTTTAGTTTGTTTTTGTAGGTTGTTATTAATCGTCCTTGGGCGAATCGAGGAGCAGTAACGGGTCGTTAGGGTTGCTGCGCTAATACTCACTTTTTAAGGAGCCATCATGGCAAAGAAGATTGTTGGTTACATTAAGTTGCAGGTCCCTGCCGGAAAGGCGAACCCCTCTCCCCCAATTGGCCCCGCTCTGGGTCAGCGTGGCTTGAACATCATGGAGTTCTGTAAGGCGTTTAATGCCCAGACCCAGTCCATGGAACCTGGCCTGCCCATTCCATGTGTGATTACGGCCTATGCCGACAAGTCCTTTTCTTTCATCATGAAGACGCCCCCTGCGTCCATCTTGATTAAGAAGGCTGCAAAAATTGATAAAGGCTCACCGAAGCCCCATTCGGACAAAGTCGGTTCCATTACGCTGGCTCAGTGTGAAGAAATTGCCAGGCTCAAGCAGCCCGACCTTACCGCGGCCGATCTTAAGGCAGCTGTCATGACCATTGCAGGTAGCGCCCGAAGCATGGGTATCACGGTGGAGGGTCTCTAAAATGGCAAAACTCGCAAAACGTACCCAGGCGATTCGGTCCAAAGTTGATCGAGCCAAGCAGTATTCCGCCGATGAGGCCTTAACGTTGGCGAAAGACTGCGCCACGGCTAAATTTACCGAGTCCGTCGATGTGGCAGTCCAACTTGGCGTTGACGCAAAAAAATCCGATCAAATTGTTCGAGGGTCCATCGTACTGCCTTCAGGAACAGGCAAAACCGCTCGCGTCGCGGTCTTTGCACAGGGTGACAAGGCCGAGCAGGCCAAGGCAGAGGGCGCCGAGAAGGTCGGCATGGAAGATCTTGCCGAGAGCATCAAGGCCGGGGTTATGGATTTCGATGTCGTGATTGCCTCCCCCGACGCCATGCGCCTTGTGGGACAGCTTGGGCAAATTCTTGGTCCTCGTGGACTTATGCCAAACCCCAAGGTAGGTACGGTCACGCCCGATGTCGCTCAAGCAGTCAAGAACGCTAAGGCGGGCCAGGTTCAATACCGAACCGATAAAGCAGGAATTATTCACTGTACCATCGGCCAGGCAAGCTTCGATGTAGCGGCGCTTAAGAGCAACCTTGTTGCTCTTATTGAGGCCTTGAATCGTGCGAAGCCTTCCTCGTCCAAGGGGGTCTACCTTCGTAAGGTTGCCATTTCTACAACCATGGGACCAGGTATTCGCGTAGACACACAAAACCTGCTGCAGGCACAGCAGGGGTAACAGACTTTGGGCCGTCTGCGTTTCTCGAGGCCTCAAATGGCTGAGGTAACGCAGGCGGGTTGTCAAAGACCGTTGGGGATGAGTTTCGTTTCAGCTCATCTTAATGTCCGGCAGGTCTGCTGGTCCCAACCGAGATGGCGGTCCCGAAGAACACGAGTTTAAGTTGTTTTGATTGCTCCGTTGTTCGCTAGGTCGCCGGTTTTAACCGCCAAGGGCATAAAGCCCGCGGCATTTTAAGGAGTGAGCTGTGGCACTAAACCGCGCTGCAAAAGCTGCTGTTATTGACAACGTCTCGGCCGAATTGGCTAAGGCTCAGTCGGTGGTGGTAGCGGAGTACCGTGGTCTGGACGTTGCCAAGATCACCGAATTGCGACGACAGGCGCGTGCGGCCGACGTCTACCTTCGAGTTCTTAAAAACACTCTGGTACGACGCTCGATTGCAGGCACCCCGTTCGATAAGCTAACCGACCAACTGGTGGGGCCGCTTATTTATGGCATTTCGGCTGATCCTGTCGCGGCGGCTCGCGTCATGTGCGATTTTGCGAAGACCAATGAAACCCTTGTTATTAAGGGCGGCAGCCTTCCCAATTCTCTACTTGATGCGGCTGGCGTTAAGGCACTTGCCTCGTTGCCTTCAAAAGAAGAACTTCTCTCGAAGCTTCTTGGCACGATGCAGGCACCTGTTAAGACCTTTGTTCAGACCCTCAACCAGGTTCCTAGCACCTTCGTTCGTACCCTCGCCGCCGTGCGCGATCAGCGCGTCGCGCAGGAGGCCTAGAGGTTGGCTGGCCCTTTAAGGCCCCGTAACCCTCTGCCCAGACGATTCGATGTCTTTAAACCTACGCAAATAACTTAAACGTAATTAAGGAGTAATTAAAGATGACTATGTCAAAAGAAGAAATCCTCGACGCCGTTGGCTCAATGAGTGTTTTCGACCTCGCTGAACTCATCAAAATGATGGAAGAGAAGTTTGGTGTTTCCGCAGCAGCGGCAGCAGTGGCTGTTGCTGCTGCACCTGCCGCCGGTGGTGGCGCTGCCGCCGCAGAAGAGAAGACCGAGTTCAACGTCATTCTTGCCGCTGCTGGCGACAAGAAGGTTGAAGTGATTAAGGTCGTTCGTGCAGCCACCGGTCTTGGCCTTAAAGAAGCCAAAGACCTCGTGGATGGTGCACCCAAGCCCATTAAAGAGGGTGTCTCGAAGGCTGACGCCGAGGCCCTTAAGAAACAGCTCGAAGAGGCTGGTGCCAAAGTCGAAATGCAGTAAACGAAAGAATCTGGCTGCTGGTTTCATGTTTCATGCCGGCGGCCGGCTTTGCCAAGTGGGGGGGCCCCCCCGCCCCCGGGCCGGGGGACCATGCGACAAGGGACACCCCAACTT
>JAYNLI010000075.1:0-3885 GCA_038111655.1 Bordetella sp. | reverse complement strand
AAGTCGACCTTCGCCCATTAGCGCTTTTGAGGCTTGGGCATAGACCTTTTGAAACCCCGAGTGCTCTCGCCAGTTCATGTCAGCAGAGATGGCCTTATTGATCATAACCTGCGGATAGAGTTGAAGGTCGCTTAGGTAGTCATCAAGGCCTTGCTCCGACCAGACCAAGGCCGACAAAACCTGCAAAGCACTTACGATGCCATCGCCCGTGGTGTGCTTATCAAGACAAAGAATATGGCCAGATGATTCCCCGCCAAGCTCCCAGCCTGTTTCTTTAAGCATCTCGAGCACATAACGGTCACCTACCTTGGCGCGACGAAATTCAAGGCCCAGGCTCTCCACCTTTTTTTCAAGGGCCAGGTTTGACATCAGTGTGCCCACCACACCCTGAACATGGGCGCGCCCTTTATGGCGAACCCTTGATTTCACCAGGGCATAAAGAAGCTCATCCCCGTTATAAAGCCTGCCTTTGGCATCGGCAAAGGCCACGCGGTCGCCGTCGCCATCGAGGGCAATGCCGTAGTCGGCACGGGCTTCGACGACCTTGCGTGCCATGGCCTCGGGGCTTGCGGCACCAAGGTTCTGATTAATATTAAATCCGTCGGGCTCGTGGCCCATGCGAATGACTTCCGCACCGAGTTCATGAAAGACATCGGCCGCCACATGGTAGGCCGCGCCGTGGGCGGCATCGACCACCAGCCTTAACCCACGCAAAGAAAGCTTCGACGAGAAACTGCCCTTGCAAAACTCAATGTACCGACCTGCCGCATCGGGAAGGCGACGCGCCTTCCCCAGCATCTGGGCATCGGCACAGGTCAATGGCTTTTCAAGGGCCTGCTCAATTTCAAGCTCCATGGCGTCGGGTAGTTTTTCGCCCTGGCCATCAAAAAATTTAATGCCGTTGTCTTCAAACAGATTGTGCGAGGCGCTAATGACGACACCGGCAGAAAGCCTAAGAGTGCGGGTGAGGTAGGCAATGGCCGGTGTGGGCATGGGCCCGGCAAGTACAACATCCACCCCCGCACTGGCAAAGCCTGCCTCAAGGGCCGCCTCGAGCATGTAGCCTGAAATGCGGGTGTCCTTTCCGATAAGAACTGTGGGTTCTTCGTGATGCTGGCCAAGAATACAGCCTGCCGCCATGCCAAGTCTTAAAACAAAATCAGGAGTAATGGGTGGCTCGCCCACCCGACCGCGAATACCGTCGGTTCCAAAATAATGTCTTGTCATGATTGGCCTCATTGTAGCCGGCTAGGGACTTGGGCTCTTGTGCCGTCTAGAGGGTTGCCGGGGGTCTGAGGCCAAGTTCAGCCAAGAGCTTGAGCGCCTGCACTGTGGGCTGAACATCGTGCACCCGCACCACTGCGGCTCCTTTGTAAAAGGCGGCATAAAGTGCAGCGGCAAGACTTCCACCAAGCCGCTCTTCCGGTGGACCCTGATGACCCGTAAGCTCGCCAATCATTCGCTTACGCGACAGACCCGCAAGCACATGGCCATGCGCCGCGAGTTGGTCTAGGGCTTTAAGCAGGGTAAGGTTGTGGTGAAGTGTCTTACCAAAACCAAAACCCGGGTCGAGCAAAATGCGCTCAGAGGCAATGCCTTGTGCCTTCAGTTGGCTGGCCTGCTGCACCAGAAAACCAAAGACTTCCTGAACAACGTTGTCGTAATGGGGGTTGGCCTGCATGGTCTGCGGCTCACCCTGCATATGCATGATGCAGAGCCCAACATTTGCCGCCTGGGGAAGCGCCAACAAAGCACGCATGGTGGGGTCGCGAAACCCCGCTACGTCGTTGATGATGTCGATACCCACAGCCAGCGCCTGTCTTACGACTTCGGGGCGTCGGCTGTCGAGCGAGATGGGCAGGCCAAGCGGCTGAAGGGCCTCGAGCACTGGCAAGACACGGCGAAGCTCCTCCTCGACTGAAACCGGGCTTGCACCCGGCCGGGTGCTTTCCCCACCAACATCCAGAATATCAACGCCCTGCTCTTTCATAGCAAAAGCCGCATCGCAGGCTACGGAGAGACTCACGTGCTTACCGCCGTCAGAAAACGAATCGGGCGTGATATTTAAGACGCCCATGACCAAGGGGCGTTGAAGCACCAGCCGGTAGCGACCACACAGAAAAAAAGCCAGGTCGGAGACCTGGCTTTGTTCGACGCCCTTGGGTTGTGAAAACAAAAGAACCCTTAAGCTGCCTTAGGCGGGAGCCGCTGCTCCATCGGTGGCCACTGCGGGGCCGCCCGAACCGGACGGCGCATTACCACCACCACCGCCCGTGCCCGACTGCTTGGGCGGACGAGGGTCACGCCCTTGCATGATGTCATCGATTTGATCGGAGTCGATGGTTTCCCATTCAAGCAGGGCCTTGGCCATGGCATGCATCTTGTCTTTGTTGTCTTCAATAAGCTTACGCGCAATGACGTACTGCTCATCGATAATGCGACGAATCTCGGAGTCAACTTTCTGCATCGTGGACTCCGACACATGCGTGGTCTTGGTGATGGAACGGCCCAGGAAGACCTCGCCCTCGTTCTCGGCATAAACCATGGGGCCCAGGGCTTCGCTCATGCCGTAACGGGTAACCATATCGCGGGCCATGGCCGTGGCGCGCTCGAAGTCGTTGGAAGCACCCGTGGTCATTTGGTCCATGAAGACTTCTTCTGCAATTCGGCCACCGAAGAGAACCGCAATGGTGCTAAGCATGCGCTCTTTGTCCATGCTGTAGCGGTCGCCCTCGGGCAGTTGCATGGTGACGCCCAATGCTCGGCCGCGAGGAATGATGGTGACTTTGTGCACCGGGTCGGTTTTGGGCATAAGGCGTGCCACAAGGGCATGACCCGACTCGTGATAGGCCGTGTTCTTGCGCTCTTCTTCGGGCATGACCACCGAGCGACGCTCGGCACCCATCAAGATTTTGTCTTTGGCTTTTTCGAAGTCATCCATTTCAACAAGCCGGCCATTACGGCGCGCGGCGAACAAGGCTGCTTCGTTAACCAAGTTGGCGAGGTCGGCGCCCGACATGCCTGGGGTTCCACGGGCAAGAATATCGGCCTTGACATCGGGGGCCATGGGAACCTTACGCATATGCACGCTCAGAATTTGCTCGCGGCCGCGAATATCGGGCAGGGGCACAACTACTTGACGGTCGAAACGACCCGGCCGAAGAAGCGCGGGGTCCAACACGTCGGGACGATTGGTTGCGGCAATAACAATAATGCCCTGGCTGGTTTCAAAGCCATCCATTTCAACAAGCATTTGATTAAGAGTCTGCTCGCGCTCGTCATTGCCGCCGCCTAGGCCTGCGCCACGCTGACGTCCCACGGCGTCAATTTCGTCGATGAAAATAATGCAAGGCGCATGCTTCTTGGCGTTCTCGAACATATCGCGAACACGGGCGGCACCCACACCCACGAACATTTCAACAAAGTCAGAGCCTGAAATGGAGAAAAACGGCACCTTGGCCTCGCCAGCGATGGCCTTGGCTAGAAGGGTTTTACCGGTTCCCGGCGAGCCCACCATAAGAACACCACGAGGAATACGGCCACCAAGCTTTTGGAATTTAGAGGGGTCGCGAAGGAACTCGACAAGCTCGTGCACCTCTTCTTTGGCCTCGTCACAGCCCGCAACATCGGCAAAGGTAATAGTGTTGTTGTTTTCATCGAGCATACGGGCCTTGCTTTTGCCGAAGGAAAAAGCACCGCCACGACCGCCGCCCTGCATCTGGCGCATAAAGAAGACCCAGACCGCGATAAGAAGCAGCATGGGGAACCAGGAGACAAAAATACTCATGAGCAAAGAGGGTTGCTCGGCAGCCTTCGCCGACACAGCAACGCCGTATTTCATAAGGTCGGAGACCATCCAGAGGTCTTGCGGCGTGTTGACCACAA
>JAYNLI010000074.1:0-3988 GCA_038111655.1 Bordetella sp. | reverse complement strand
ATCGGGGGTTTCACTGAACCCGTAGTCGGGAATCCGGGGGTCGGGCATGCAGTTGACTAGGGCCAGCATGTACTGGCCTGGGTGAAGCTTGCGGTCTTTGCCAAAAAACTTCAGATTTGTTAGCAGCACTTAGAAAAAAGGGGCTCAAAGCCCCTTTCCGATCCGCTGCAGGTTAACCGCCTGACGCGATTGCCTTTGCGACTGCCGCTTGATTCGTAGCAATTTTCTTGTGGTTCGCGAGGATATCATTACGACGCGCTGCGATTAGCCCTGCATTTTTCAGGGTTGCCGACGCGTTAGCCTGGACTTTCGATAGGGTTGATGCGAGCTCTTTCTTGTTTGCGGCCGCCTTAGAGGCCGCCGCCTTCATGCGACTCGAGTTTGAGGCAATACGCTTCGCATTGGCGGCTGGGGAGACACCAGCAAATGCCGATTTTGCCGATAAAAGCTTACTGTTAGCCGCAATGTTTGCGGCGTTGAACTTAACGATCTCCGCGTTACTGGCCATGATCATGTCGTTCACTTCAATGAGTTGCCTGTTAATTTCGCTCAAACGCTGGTTCACAGCAATTACTTTTGCGTTGAGCTGTGCCCTGTGTTCCAAATAATCTAACTTGGCAGAGTTCATCATTGAGTTAACGAAATTCTCCTGAACTTGACCCTTAGCAGCCATGCTATCAAGAAGAGCAAGGCGGTTGCGGAAAATATCGTCTGTATTTTGGTTCGCTATTTGGCGATTACCAATGAATGCAGCAGAGTAATTTTTTAAAATCTGGGCTCTGTTCTCTTCAATCATGGCCCTCTGGCGATAAGCTTCGGCCTTATTCCACATGACGGTCGCCTCTAGGGCATACAACTTTGACTTATTTGCCCGTATGGCTTTTTTGTTTTTAGTGACTTTGTCCATCGAAGTTCCTTTCAAATTAATTGTTCTTTTCTGAAGGCTGCCCTTCAAAAAGCACTAATCACAGGGCTGCAGAGAATCGGGTAGCCGCAGCTCAATGTCAACCAAAAAACCATGATCAATTCATGGTTTTTCTGTGCCGTATTTACAGTTAGTTGCTGCGTTTTCGATGAGCTTGTCATGAGCAACCGAAGTACAAGATCAAAGGACACCGAAGAGACCGCCCGCCGCTGGGCGACTACTTCCAGCAATACCCAGGAGCTCGGGGATGGGAGACGGCCAATACCTTCAAGCGGCAAGTTAATCAGCTAAAGCGCCGCCAGCGAATCAAGCTTAAGCGCGGTGCCAGCAAAGAGGCGGTCGAGCAAAGCGATCGGATGATCATCCTTAAAAAGGGAGGCATAGAACGAGCAAGCAGCCGTTGTTGCCGGACAGCCCACCATCAAGTCTCGGTGTGTGGGAGCCAGTGGTTGGCTGGTAAGTTAATCGATCCTCGGCTCAAAGCCCCCAAATGGCAAGGGCGCCCGCTCTAAGGACTTACGGATCGCCTCTAGATTCTCGTTGATCCTGACAATCGTAATCAACGTTCCAACCGACAGAAGGTAGGCAATGATTACCGCCAAGTAGACAACCCAGAAGTTTTCTGGGTTGGCCGGAAAGTCATATTTGTATTTGTCGCTGAAATGGCTGTAAGCAGCCCAAACCATCACGGCGATGAAAATAACGTGCATCGCGGTCATCATGTACGAATAAAGCCGCGCAACGATGTCATTCATATCGAACCTCCGAGTTACGAAATAAGTGTCCCCAGCAAAACGGCACCAACAAGCACAATAGCTAACGCCAGGCAGTTGACCTTGCGGTCTAGCGCCTAAATACGCTGCTGAATGTCAACCAGCAATTCCTTCTGCACCGCATGTGCGGTACCACCCCCGCCCACTGGCGGCGGGACTCCGTTTTCAAGCAACGCCTTTTCAAGTTTATCAAGTAGGTCTTCTGACATGGCGCACGTCCACCACGAAGTTTATGCCCAGGAATCAAACCATTGAAGTCGCCGCACAACAGCCTGAGAGCCGTCCCATGCGGCTTGCACCCGCGGCTAATATGAGTTGAGTTGAGACGGAAACGGTTGCTAGGTCGAAGATGCGCTAGATTGCAATTAGTTTTTCAAACTGAGTGCAATTAATTTGCAACTAGTTTTTGCGGAATCCAGCAACCGCGGAGCTTTTAGGGCGTTATATGGCTCCCCGAGCAGGGCTCGAACCTGCGACCTGCGGATTAACAGTCCACCTGATAACCGCCGTCAGTAGTTTGATTTCTATGGCTTTTTTCGGTTCATCTGTTAAATATTTTTAGCTCGGAACGCCTCTTTGGCTCTGGGGGAGTTTAATTGGTAGTGCTGTTTATTTAACGCGTCCTGCCGCCCGACCGAGCCCAATGAAGCTAGCTACAGGGCTATGATGAAGTCTCCGCCAGTCCGGACCGGAGGCTCCGAATGCGCAAATCATTAATCGCCCTATTTTGGTTTCTTGGAGTGATAAGCCCCAGTGGTTTTGCCCAGTGGAATATAGAGGCAGAGTCGAAACTCTTTCCGCCGCTAAATTTCGAGAATAAACCAAGCAAACTCGGCATTTTTTCGAACCTCAAAAATAATTGGTTTGCTCCAGAAACTGCGGAAACACCTGTGCCCGCAGTTGTGCTACTTCATGCATGCGCTGGCATCACAGGCAAAAGCCAGGGCGACCTGAAACGATGGGCTGAAGTGCTTCTGGCGAACGGATACGCAGTCCTAATCATTGACCACCTAGGGCCCCGAAACATCCAACGTAACTGTGGTCGTGGTGGTCGGGTGCCGGCAGGGCAACTCGTCAAGGATGTCCATGAAGCAGTTTCTTTTTTGAGTCGACAACCGATAATTAAAAAAAATTCAATCTTCACACTGGGATTCAGTAAAGGCGCAATGACTGGTGGGATGGTAGCGAGCCAAAGCAGTTATAGAGCTGTCGCCCCAGAGGGCCCCCGGCCAAAGGCAGTAGCCGGCTTATATGGCGGCTGTGATTATGGTCGTGGCGGCAACTGGCTACCGGAGGATGCGGACATCCCGGTGCTCTGGCTCATGGGTGGTGCTGACACGGAATCACCTCCGGAGAGGTGCACTACGGCAATCGAAGCGATATCAAAACGCGGTCTGATGACGTCCTTCACCTACCCAGAAGCTACTCATTGCTGGGATTGCAGTGCGCTGGACGGTTTCACTAAAACTGCAGGCAATGGCAAACAGGTAACGTACCGCTACAGTACTGAAACAACTTCGGATTCAGAGCAACGGGTGCTGAAATTTTTTAACCGGCTCAAGTGATGGCAACCTGGCTCCCCGAGCAGGGCTCGAACCTGCGACCTGCAGATTAACAGTCCGCAGCCTCTAACCCTCGGCCAAAATCATGTCCGCGCACCGGTCAGCAATCATCATGGTGGGTGCGCAGGTGTTTCCCGAAGTCAGCTGCGGCATAACCGAACAATCGGCGACACGCAGCCCCTGCACGCCATTGACTCGCAGCGTTAGGTCAACCACCGAACGTCCGTCTGAACCCATGCGGCAGGTACCGGCCGGGTGGTATATCGTGCGGGCCTGAGCCCGAATGGCATCATCAAATTTGTCATTCGCGGTACTTGTGTCCAAGCCCCCTACGGGCCAGGCTGGTCCCTCTATTAAGTCCCGCAAGCTTGGCTGCGACGCAATTTGTTGTGCGACTCGTATGCCCCGCCTAAGCGTGTCCAAATCCTCCAAGGCGGTCAGAACAGCCGCTTCAAAACGCGGGGCATCAGCCGGATTCGCTGACTTCAACCCCAGCCGGCCACGAGAGCGGGGGCGCATCGTCATAGGGTGAATTTGCAAGGCGTGAAACGGCAACGGCGGCTGGCCTGGCGCGCCGGGGGCAAAGGGCGCACAGTTGTATTGCACGTCGGGCCGTCCGTCACCGTCGGTGTCCACGCAGGCACCCGCTTGCAACAGGTTTGACGTGAGTAAACCGCGCTTAAACACAAAGTAATCCACGGCGTGTTTTAGCGCGTTGATACCCTTGT
>JAYNLI010000073.1:0-4068 GCA_038111655.1 Bordetella sp. | reverse complement strand
CTGGGCAAATCCCCTGCCGATGGAATTTTGTACGTGGAGGGAGCCTGCGTCTTCAACACGCCCTTGTCATCCCAGACGAGCTCCTCCATGGTGAGCCAGCCCATACCTTGCATAAACCCACCTTCAATCTGGCCTTGATCAATGGCAGGATTCAGGCTTTTTCCAACATCGTGAAGAATATCGACTCGTAATAGGCGGCTCTCACCCGTGAGCGTGTCAATAGCGACCTCGCTGCAGGCCACGCCGTAGGCAAAATAATAAAAAGGTCGGCCCTTCAATTTGATTCGGTCGTAATGAATCTTGGGCGTGGCATAAAACCCATCGCTCCAGAGCTGAACCCTTGCCATGTAGGCACGCCGCACCACCGACTCAAACGATTCATCGGGCTCGCGCATGGCATCAAGCCTTTCGCGAATCTGTCGAGCCGCCAGCTGCGCAGCCTTGGCATTCAGGTCGGTTCCGCTGGATGCAGCAGTGGGCGAGGCATTGGGAACCTTGCTTGTGTCGCTGGCTGTTAAAACAACCTTATGCAAAGGCACCCCCAGTTCGTCTGCAACGACTTGTGCCACTTTGGTAAAAAGGCCCTGCCCCATTTCGGTGCCACCATGATTCACCTGCACACTGCCATCGGAGTACACGTGAACCAAGGCCCCCGCCTGATTCATAAACGTTGCGGTGAAAGAAATTCCAAACTTCACCGGCGTGAGCGCAAGGCCTTTTTTAACCACAGGGCTCGTCTTATTAAAGACATTCAGTTGCTCCCGTCGCTGCCTGTAGTCGGCCTGTTCCAATAAGGCCTGCATCATAGCTGGGGCAATGTTGTCTTCCACCTGCATGCCGTAATGCGTATGGCTACGAACGCTCGTGGGGCTGCTTGCCTCAAGCGAGTCGTAGGTGTTTTGAAGGCGAACATCAATGGGATCTTTTTTTAAGCTGCGAGCGATCTCACCCATGATGGTTTCAATAAGAACCATCCCTTGAGGTCCACCAAAGCCCCGAAAAGCGGTCATGCTTTGCAGATTGGTTTTGCATCGATACGAACGCACAGAGAGATTCTCAAGGCAGTAGGCATTGTCGAGATGAAAAACCGCGCGATCGGCGACGGGCCCACTTAAATCAACACTAAAGCCGCAGTTGCTTGCAATTAAGACGCTCAGACCTTCCAGTCGACCGTTGGTATCGAAGCCTACCGTGTAGTCGTAAAAAAAGGGGTGCCGCTTACCCGTGATAAGAAAATCATCGTCACGATCAAGACGCATTTTGACTGCCTTACCGCATACCTTAGCAGCCAGTGCGGCCCAGACCGCCACCTGCCCCGCCTGGGTCTCCTTGCCACCAAATCCACCACCCATACGACGGCATTCCACCCGCACTTGATGGCTGGACAAGCCCAGGGCGTGTGCCACCCAGTGCTGCACTTCGCCAGGATGTTGACTGCTTGAGTGCACAATCATCTGGTCTTGCTCTTGAGGTAAGGCATAGGCGGCTTGACTCTCAAGGTAGAAATGTTCTTGCCCACCCAGATGAAAGCGTTTCGATAATTGATGGGCTGCCTGGGCAATGGCTTGGTCGGGGTTGCCTCGAGTAAGAAAGACCGGTGGAAGGACAAAACTTTCTGCCTTCAGAGCCTCTTCAATACTAAGTATGGCCGGCAGGGCTTTGGCCTCTATGCTTACTTTGCAAGCGGCGGCACGTGCAAGCCAATGCGAGGTTGCAATGACCAGGCCAATGACCTGACCACGATGCAAGAGCTCACCTTCAGCAAAAATCGGCTCGTCCTGGGTCTGCGTTGGAAAGGCGTTTTCACAGCCGAGCGCCTTAAGATTCTGCGCGGTAAGAACAGCCACGACACCTGGCATGGCCAGCGCCTTCTGTGCATCGACGCCAAGCAATTCGGCGTGAGCATGCTCTGAGAGAATCGGTGCTGCATGCAGACTGCCCAGCCATTCGGGTATGTCGTCCACATAGGGGGCCTGACCCGTGACATGCGCATGGGCGCTCTCATGTGAAACAGCGAGACCCATGGCTTTCACGAGAGACTCTCCTGAGAAAGGCTCCCGTGCAAGGACTCAAGGCTCGGGTCCTTCATGCAATTGAAATCGCGCAATAGGCGGCGCAATAAGTTTCCCAATACGCGTTGACGATAAAACTTCGAGGCACGCATGTCTGAAATGGGCTGAAACTCTGCCTGAATGCATTGCGCGGCCTGTTCAAAAAGAACCGCCTCTGCAGGCTGACCTTCCAGAATCATCTCGGTCTGATAAGCTCGAACAGGGCTTGGCGCTACACCGCCAAGCCCAATCCGCAACGATTGAATTTGTGTCGACTCGGATTTGGTCCAGCAGACCATGCAGACCGCGGAAATATCGTCTTCAAACCGCTTCGAGATTTTGTAGGCAAATAGACGCTCGCCTGGCTTCCTGCGAGGAATAAGAATACTTTGAATAAGTTCGTTCGCTTGAAGATCGGTTCGCTTATAACCTTTGTAGAAATGCTTAAGATCGACGCGACGTGAAGAAGGGGCACCGTCTTTTAAGGAGCACAGCACCAGTTGCGCATCGAGTGCGAGGAGTAACGGCATGGAATCCCCAATGGGGGAACCGTTAGCAATGTTTCCACCAAGCGTTGCCGAATTACGAATGGGAAGACCTGCAAACCGACTAAAAAAAGTATCGAGCTCGGGCCACTCCTCCAACAACCAAGGAAAAACCCGACTCAAAGGCTCGGCCGCCCCAACAACAAGATGTTCCGAGGTTGACTGCATTCCTAGAAGCTCGTTGGTACCAGTAACATCGATGACAAGCGAGTACCACTCCAGCCCTTTGGTTACCAAGAGACCTACATCTGTAGTACCTGCAGCAAGTAGGGCGCCCGGAAATTTCTCACGCAGCTGCAAAGCAGCGTGAAGAGATGGTGGTTGGTGATAGGTTTCTTCCGAATCGGCTGCAGGAAGTCGTTCGGAATCGCTCCGCTTTTTGTCCATTTCAAGCAGCTCATGGAGAAGCGCGCGCTCATCAACCATGGCCCGAGGGTAGTTCTGCATGGTAAGGGCCGCTTGGACAATGGGCTTGTAACCCGTGCACCGGCAAAGGTTGCCAGACAGCGCTTCAAGGACCTGGGCCTCAGAAAGGGGCAAGCCACGCGCTACCGTATTCATGTAGAGCGCAAAAAGGCTCATAACAAAACCTGGGGTACAGAATCCACATTGACTCGCGTGACAGTCCACTAAAGCCTGTTGAGCCGGATGCAGCGCACCACCATTCAGGCTGGGAAGATCTTTGGCCGTATAGACCTTGGCCTGTCGCACCGAGCCAGCAAAACGAATGCAACTATTAACCGCGGTCCACCGGATAAGAGGCTCAGGTGTTCTGTTGCTTAGGGGCCCCTGCACAGGGCTGCTTGCAACTTCTATGCGCCCCTCAGCAACTGCATCCCCAAGACTGCTGCACGCAGAGTATGTATAGGGTGAGGCCAGAACAACCGTGCAGGCACCGCAGTCCCCTGACGCACATCCCTCTTTAACCGAGTAATTCCCTCCACTGCGAATTGCATGAAGCAGAGTTTGTGAGGGACCATTCATACCGCTAGGCTAAATCAAAGACGACGTCTTGTGCGCCCTCCCATAGGCATTTCACCCCTAAAGCACGAAGGTTTTCCTTGCCCTCAGTGATAGTGAGGAAATGATTTCCGGCCAGTTGGCCCAGCTTGCTAGCAAAACAGCAAGAGCCGTAAGCAAGAATAATTTCAGTCTCACTGTAGCCCCCAGGGTAAAAAAGTATGTCACCCACCGAAGGGTGACTGGTATGGTTTTCAAAACTTACGCCGAGATCGAATTCGCCAAGAGGCACCCAGACGCCCTCTCCACTCCAGCGCACATGAATAATCTTTTGCTTATACGGAAGCAACTTCATAAAAGCTTCCACCGTCTTGGGGGCTTCAGGATGCGTCTCAGCAAGAAATTTAAAGTCACCCGATCGAATCACAAGTTGGGTCATCTTGAGCCTCCTTTGTTCTCAGTTATTTGATAAATCGGTCAAGTGCCTTGATAGGTCCAGACTGGCCCATGCG
>JAYNLI010000072.1:0-4186 GCA_038111655.1 Bordetella sp. | reverse complement strand
AAGCCCGGCAATGCGTCTTTCAAGTTCCGCCGGATTGTTTGTGGATGAAGTGCACCGGTTTAATAAGTCGCAGCAAGATGCCTTTTTGCCGCATGTTGAGTCTGGCCTTTTTGTTTTTCTGGGTGCAACCACCGAGAACCCCGGGTTCGAAGTGAACTCCGCCTTGCTGTCTCGGGCGCAGGTCTTTCGGCTGGAGCCACTTTGTTCCGATGACTTAAAGCAGTTACTCGTCCGGGGCCTTCAGGCGCTAGAAGGTGCAGCACCCGAATTATCTGATGATGCACAGTCACTGCTTATTGCTACCGCAGACGGTGATGGCCGAAAGCTTTTGAACCTTCTTGAGATGCTTGTTCAATTTCAGGAAGAGCAGAATAGCGAGGGCAGTTTTCCCCATGCGCTGGCTACGACCGCTAAGGGAGAAAGTAACTCCAAGCCTCTGGGTGTCGACGAGCTGCAGGCCATGCTCCCTGTCTTACAGCGCCAGTTTGATAAAGGTGGCGATGCCTTTTACGACCAAATCTCGGCCTTGCATAAATCGGTACGTGGAAGCGACCCCGATGCGAGTCTATATTGGCTTGCTCGCATGCTTGGTGCCGGGACTGACCCTCGTTACATTGCTCGACGACTTATTCGAATGGCCAGCGAAGACATTGGGCTTGCCGATCCACGGGCACTTACTTTGTGTCTGGAAGCTGCCAATGCTTATGAACGACTAGGATCGCCCGAAGGCGAGCTTGCACTGGCCCAGGCCACTGTGTTTCTTGCGGTAGCCGCAAAAAGTAATGCCGTTTACACCGCATGGAAGTCAGCCCAACGTTATGAGCAAGACCAGGGCTCTTTGCCTGTGCCCGATCACCTTCGTAACGCACCCACCAAGCTTGCGAAAGCCATGGGTCACGGGGTGGGCTATCGCTACAGCCACGACGAGCCCGATGCCTTTTCTGCAGGCCAGCGCTACTTTCCTGATGCGGTGTCAAAGCCCCCGATTTTCTATTCGCCGGCGCCCCGCGGCCTTGAAAGTAAAATGGCAGAAAAACTCTCGGAGTTGCGTCGTCGTAACAAAGAAGCCAAGCCCGATTCGGGCCCCGGCACAAGCTAAGCGCTCGCACAGGCTTTCTTTGGCCAAGCCCATGACCCTAGGATTTTTATGATTGATATTCAACTTCTGCGTCGAGACATTGAGTCTGTGGCGAAACGCCTTGCGCAACGCGGTTACGACCTTGATGTTGCAGCCTTCAACGCACTCGAGGCCGAACGCAAAGAGCTGCAGCTTAAAACCGAGGCTCTGCAGGCCAGTCGTAACACCTTGTCCAAGCAAATTGGTCAGGCCAAGGCCAAGGGCGAAGACGCACAGCCACTTATGGATCAGGTAGCAGGCATTCCTGCCGAGCTCGATTCGGTGAACGAGGCCTTAACACATGTTCAAAGCCGCCTTGATGTCTGGCTTGCAACCCTTCCTAACCTACCGCATGAGTCCGTGCCTGTTGGTCAATCCGAAGAGCAAAATGTAAAGGTGCGCGACTGGGGCGGCCTGCCCACTTTTGATTTCAGCCCGAAAGACCATGTTGAGCTTGGCGAGCCCTACGGGCTTGATTTCGAAACGGGTGTCAAGCTCTCGGGCTCACGTTTTGTTTTTATGAAGGGGCCCATTGCACGCCTTCACCGAGCCATTGCCCAGTACATGCTTGATGTGCAAACGGGTAAGCACGGCTACACCGAATGCTACACGCCCTACATCGTGAATAGTGAAAGTCTTTTTGGCACAGGCCAGTTGCCCAAGTTTGCCGAAGACCTTTTTGCAGCAAAAAAAGGTGGGCAAGACAGTGACGGCGAGATGCTTTACCTCATTCCCACGTCTGAAGTCTCGCTGACCAATATGGTTCGTGATGTCTTGCTTGAAGAGTCCGAGCTTCCCATTCGGCTTACGGCCCATACGCCCTGCTTTCGAAGCGAAGCAGGTTCATACGGGCGCGATACCCGCGGCATGATCCGTCAGCACCAGTTCGATAAAGTTGAGATGGTGCAGCTCGTTACGGCGGATGCCTCTTACGAGGCCTTAGAAACCATGGTGGGCCATGCTGAGGCTATTCTTCAGGGCCTTAAGCTTCCTTATCGAGTCATGCTCTTATGCACGGGCGATATGGGTTTTGGTGCAGCCAAAACCTACGACCTTGAAGTCTGGCTGCCCTCGCAAAAGGCTTACCGAGAAATTTCAAGCGTTAGTAATTGTGAAGCCTTTCAGGCTCGGCGTATGCAGGCGCGTTATAAGCGCACCGTTGAGAACGGCAAGACAAAGAACGAGCCCATTCATACCCTAAACGGCTCGGGCCTTGCGGTGGGTCGAGCGCTCGTGGCGGTTCTTGAAAATTATCAAGAGGCCGATGGGCGTGTTCGTATTCCCGATGTCTTGAAGCCCTACATGGGCTGTGAAGCGGGGAATTACTTGGGCGAGTGAAGCAGTTTGCTCGCCAGTTGGCTGCCGCTCTGCCAGGCGCCTTCAACGCGGCCGCTGGTCAGCCAGTCGCCACAGATACCCAACTGACTTTCCTCGTCCCACAAGTGGTTGGCTGCTAAGGGGTACGTGGATTCAGCAAGGGCATAAAGCCAACGGTGGGCAGTGGCCCAGGTCGGCGCGGAAGCACCAAGCGCCTGGAAGGCCTGGCTTAAGCGTTCGGCCATGGCCTCGGGGGTGTCGTCCAGGTGTTGCTGCGTGAAACCATAACTTGCATGAAGCGTCCAGGTTTCCTGGCCGGTGCGCCCAGGCTTCGATAGCGTACGTGCAGCCCAAGACAAGGGCGATGTTGCGGGTCCATCGTCGTCGGGTCGACCGACAAAAAGACCATCGAAGGGAAAGTTTACCGTCGCATCAAAGCCAACCATCACAGCCCAGCAGGCGGCAAACTCAATGCTGTTCAAGACCTGTTGCCATTGACTGGGAAAGCTCTCTTCGAAGGGCGCCAGCTGAGGCCGGGGAATGGCCCAAATCAGCGTGCCAAAGGTTTCTTGCAGTTTGCCGTGTTCCTTTGAGTGAAGCTGCCATTGGTCGTTTACACGCTGCGCATTGTTAATGGTTGTCTGGGTCTTGAGGGTAAGAGGTGCAACCATTGCAGCCACAATGGATGTCATGCGAGGCGTACCGACAAACCGTGGGGTAGGGGGTGTGGGCTCGAATCGTGGGGCCTCTGTTGGTGGGCCTTCAGCGTCTAATGAACTGGCATTGGTGACATCAAGTTTGACGATGCGTCCCTGCCAGGGTGCTGCACAGCCGTTTTGACACCAGGCCTCCACCTCAGCCTGAAAAGCCGCACTCTTTGCTGTGAAGTACTGCGCCCCGTGGTCGGCCTGCCAGTCGTCAGTGCGACGTGTACTCATACGGCCTGATGGGCCACGGCTTTTCTCGAATAGGGTGACCTTGTGTCCTGCCTGGTGAAGAGCTACCGCGGCAGAAGCGCCTGCCATTCCCGCACCCACAACGGCAACGCTAAGGCAAGTAGTACTTTTTTTAGTGGCCATAACCAAGGTTAAGTGCGGTTGCCGCAAACAGTAGGCAAAAGCTTACGGTAAGGCTAAGGTGTTGCCGAAGTCGAAGCCACTCTGCTGGCCAAGCAAATGCCCGCCCGTGCATGCGATCAACTAAGAACACAATAAGAGTCAACGCTGAGAAGGCCATAAATTGCGCGCTGCCAACTAGGGTCATCCAGATCAGCCAGGTGAGCAGTGAGGGCAAGACACTAAAGTAAAGAAGCCTTGCCCGCTGCTCCTCGCTAAGCTTGGGGTCGGCTAGAGCAACACCCCAGGACACCGCACCAACAAAGCTAAGAATGGTGACTGCGTACAGTCCCAGCCCCTCGGTTGCATAGGCCTGCCAGTTTGGGCTGGGTGGCCATACCACAAGAAGCGCCAGGCCTATAAAGGGAAGCAGCCCGCCGTAGCCAAGCGCCTGAATGCGTCGAAGCGTGGCCAAAGAAATTGCTTGCATGCCCGAAGTTTAGACCAAGGCCCGGCTGAAAGCGGCTGGACCAAGGCAGGCTATAATCGCCGATTCGCGGAGAGGTGGCAGAGTGGTCGAATGTACCTGACTCGAAATCAGGCGTACGGGCAACCGTACCGTGGGTTCGAATCCCACCCTCTCCGCCATTATGAGTTTCCAGGATTGATTCTTAGCGCATTTAACCTTATCTACCAA
>JAYNLI010000071.1:2453-4201 GCA_038111655.1 Bordetella sp. | reverse complement strand
TTCATTGATATTTTTCAAGAAGACCTTGAGGTTATCCACAAGGGTTATCAACTCATCGTTCAAAAGGTGAACTAATGCCAAAGAAAGTTAAGAAGATTGTGATCAAAGACGAAGACATTAAAACGGAAGCCAGACCCAAGCTTTTGATTGCAACGCCCATGTATGGTGGTATGTGTACGGGCCACTACATGGCAGGGATTCTTGCAACGATTGAGAAGATGCGCTCTGTTGGGGTTAAGGTTTACTTTGCCCAAGTAATGAACGAGAGCCTGATTACCCGAGCCAGAAACGAACTCGCCCGAGTTTTCTTGGGGTCCGACTGCGATTACCTGATGTTTATTGATGCCGACATTGCCTTTGATGGGAATGCGGTGGCACAACTGATGGCGGCTGACCGAGATATTGTCTGCGGCATCTACCCCAAGAAAGAGATCGACTGGAAGCAAGTCGAGCAAGCCGCCAAGTCTGGCAAGGAAGATCTGTCCCAGTTTGCTGGGTCGTTTGTGATCAACTTTCCCAAATCGGACAAGAAGTTCTTTGAGACCGATGAGGACGGTGTGGTCGAGGTTCGGCATGGCGGCACGGGGTTTATGTTGATCAAGCGTAAGGTGTTTGAGAAGTTAAAGAAGCACGTTCCAACCTATCGGGCCTCCACGGTCAAGAAGGATGGCGAATACATCAAGCCCGAATGCCATGAATACTTTGCAACCAGCATCGATGACACGGGATGTTTACTGTCCGAGGACTATCACTTCTGCGAACTCTGGCGTAAACATGGCGGGAAGGTCTGGGCGCACCCCTTCATTAAGCTTCAGCATCTAGGAAGCTACCTGTTTGGAGGTAACATTCTGACCGCTGGAACCAACCTGAAGTGAATGAACTTTCTCCAGAAACGAGGCTGGTGTTTTTGCTCAATATTGCTAAACTGATCGATGAGACCAACGATGAAGAGGCTAGGAACGCATTAAAGAAGGTCATGCAAGCCCTGGTCATGTCGCTGATTAGCATTAAATCAACCAATCAAGAGATCCATTGAGAAAGAAATTTTCGCAAGAGCAGTACGATCAGGACGATTCCCCAGCCAAGAAGGCCGTACAGAAGTTCCTATTCAAGAAGTGGAAGTCCATCTCAATTAACGGTGAGCAGTACGACGTTGATCTGAAGTGCTTCCGAGACGGCAAGATTGTCAGCTATGTGGAGGTCGAGAGGCGGCATAACTGGAAGCGGGACTTTGAATGGAACACCATCCATGTGCCTGGGCGTAAGAGAAAGTTCTTCACGCTGGACAAGCCAACCTACATATTTAGTGTCCGAAGCGATTTAAAGAAGGCTTACTGGACACATGGAGACAATGTCCTTGCGTCCCCCACAATCATTCTCGACAACAAAGAATGCAAGCAAGAGGACTTCTTTGATGTGCCATTGGAAAAATGGACACTAGTTGACCTATGAAAGAAAGAGAGCGGTGGTTTGCTGACCTGGTGGAGCTGGGTTGCATTGTCTGTTTAAACGAGTATGGGGTGAAGTCTCCGCCGGACATCCACCACATTCATAAGAATTCCCGCCGAGTTAGTGATCTCCATACCATCCCGCTTTGCTATTACCACCACCGGGCTGGTTTAAATAACGACACCTATGCCTCCCGCCATCCTTGGAAGAAGGAGTTCGAGAAGCGGTACGGGTCGGAGTGGGATCTCTGGGAAAGAACCAAGGAGCTGGTGGAGGAACAGCGTTTAAACGCACTATAG
>JAYNLI010000071.1:0-2353 GCA_038111655.1 Bordetella sp. | reverse complement strand
TTCATGTCCTTGTCCAAGGCCCGGATGTAATCCTTCATGCCCAGCACCTGACCGTTGTCGGCAAGGTATTCTTGAAGGGCATCGATGTTCCCGGTTCTTTCTAGCTGGTTGGTGGTGCGTACAACCTCGTCCAGCTTCTCACGCAGATCGTAGTAGTCGTTCACCGTTCCTGCACCAAGGTCGGAGATCATAAACCGTTTCAACACGGGGATCTGATCCAGCCTCCAGGTGGCCTTCGATGCGTCGTCCTCACCTCGGATGACCGAATCCATAGCGGTGATCGCATAGGTTCCCATCGCCCCGGTGTAGCCCCGCAGAACGTAATCGATCTTCATTGGGGAAATCCCTAATGTCTGACCAAGCTGGATGGCAACCTGAGAGGTTCCCTCGGAGATTTGATACTCGGGGGCCAAGTCTTTCTTGCCCATGCCGACAATGTCACGCTGGAGGAAGAAGGAGTAATTGGCGCTGGTCTCCACGAGCGGTAGTACGGCCTGTGGGATGGGGTTGAATGCCAATGTGCCTGTCAGTTGCCGCTGGATGGAATCAATGACTTGCTGGCCCGTGTCATCACCCATTGTGTAGGCCATGATCCTTTCAGGGATCACCTTGAACATCACGCCCAATTCAAACGGGATGGGGAATTTAAACCCGCCAAGAATCCAGTAGTTGTCTCGTGTCTCTTGGTCGGCCCGTTGCCATTCCTCATCGTCCTGAACCAGAGCGTAGTACATGGCGGTTGACCCCAGGAGAGCCAGAGAGCGGAGCATAAAGGCCTTCTGCTGGGTGACTGCACTCGCACTTGCCAGCCGCCCAAAGCCAGCCCTGTAGAGCAGATCAAGGCCTTGAATACGGGCATTCAAGAACGGGATGATGGCAGAGAAGATCTGAACAATCGGGCTTGAGCCTTTGCGGGAGAAGTTGATGACTTCCATCGCCTGAAAAATTGCCTCGGCTTCATTGCCAGTCTCTTCCATAACCCGTTTAAACACAGCAGTACGGGTGGACAGGTCAGCGGCAGTGGAGCCTCGATCCAGTGCGTCCCACATCTTCATAATGGGCATCACGGACTTTTGGGCGGTGGTCATATCGCCAGCCTTGGCCTTGAGTTGCTTACTGAATTCCCCGGAGGTGGATTGAACATCGCCCTTAAATTCGTAGCCAGAACCAATGCCAGCCTTACGGAGGGCTTCAACCTCGGGGGAAGCGTTGCCAAGAATCTTAATGAATTGGTTTACACCCGAGGCAATGGGGGTCATTCTCTGGCCTGTGGTGATCCACGCAGAGAGCGATTCACGAAGCACGGATGCTCCAATAAAGGCGGGGTCTCGTGTCACCATCTCTCGAAGGAAGGAAGCAGGCTTGGCAAGAATATCAAGGCCTGGGATCTGTGGGATGTTTAAAGCCTGTAGCGACTGAACCAGGAGCGGATCAGCAACCTTGTAGAAGGCATCCTTGCCGTTCTCACGAACAACCACAACATCAGGACTGCCTCGGTCGGCCTCGGTGGTGCGCTCAACCAGATTGCCACGACCAGATGGGGAGTTAAGGGCTTGGAACTGGGTCACAACCCTTCCAGCCGCCACGTTCCTCATGCCAGCCTCAATTGCCGCCTTGGAGTTACGGACAACGGTTTCTAAGAATTCGCCAAGAGGAGCATCACCGCCCTTTAATTTCTTGGGTGCTTTGACCCCAGAGATGGCAGAGAAGATGTTCGGGCCAATGGTTCTCTCGCCCTCAAGCTGGCGGTAGAAGGGAATGTAATCCCCGTACTTCATGTAGTTCTTGGCATCCTCTGCGCTGATCACGCCCGTGTCACGCATATAACGCACCAGGCCTTCGTTGTAGGTCTGGTAGTCAGCAAACACCTGTTTAAACTCTGGAAACTCTTTTTCGATCTTCGGTAGCTGCGCCAGCTCGGCGGCTGTGAAGGGGGTCATCTTGCCTTCTGCGTTTAAACGCACACCCCGGCGCATAGCGGCGTAGTTCTGGAACATCCTGTAAACCAGAGGATCTTTGTATTGAGCCAGCGGCATCAGCACTTCCATCAGGCCTTTGACCTTACCGCCCATGTTATCGACGTAGGTGTAGCCCTTGTTGTAAACAGGGATACCTGATTTAAACGACTCAGCCGCAACACCAGCCGCCCGGTCGGACATCAAAGCCGCCGCAATTGCAGAAGTATCGGCAAGCAGAACGCCGTTGCCAAACTTCTTGGCTAACTCTTTGGAGTAAACCTCAATGGCCTCGTACTTGTTGATGAACATCTGACGGAAGCGAGACACAGAGGTTGGGCTAATCGCCTCGCCCATCCGCTCAAAGAATCCTTTTTCAACCTGTGGGGTGGTGGTTC
>JAYNLI010000070.1:0-4248 GCA_038111655.1 Bordetella sp. | reverse complement strand
TACTCTATCCACTGAGCTACAGACGCTCGTCATGCCTTCGTATAATACGCGGTATATCCAGCGGTTTCGGGTCCGTGCCCTTCTTTTAAGGATCGTCCTATGTCCAGTTCTAACAGCTCCTACCATGCCTCTTCCAAGAATCACGAGGAACATGAAAGTCCCATTCGCACCCCACAGCAGCTTATCGTGGTGGTGGCGCTCTCCTTCATTGTGCCCATCATCATCATTGCCCTGCTCACCATGTACGTCGGTGCCTCAGTCAAGGTGGGGTCTGGAAGTGATGCCCTGACTCCAGAAGCCATCGCCAAGCGCATTGCCCCTATTGGTCGCGTGGTGACAGAGCCCGAGGTCGGGGCCGTGACCACTGCAGCAACGGTTGTGAAGGCAGCCCTGCGCTCTGGGCAAGAGGTTTACAGCGCTGCCTGTGCAGCCTGTCATACAGCAGGTGTACTTGGCGCGCCCAAGATCGGCGATGCGGCGGGCTGGAAGCCCCGTCTCTCTGCCGGGCTCGACGGTCTTGTTAATTCGGCACTTAAGGGAAAGGGTTCAATGCCTGCCCAGGGTGGTGGCGCCTACAGCGATGAGGAAATTAAGAGAGCGGTTATTCATCTCGCTAATGCCGGCGGCGGCTCCTTCTAGCCACGTGCTTCGAATTCTTTCCTCACTTGATCGCGCCTTCATTGGGCTGGACACAGCCTTAAGGACGCTTGTGGGCTCGAAGCCGCACGGCTCGGGTCGTCCTTCACCGGCAGATACCGGGGCAAACATCGGAAGAATGCCCAGTCTCAGCCCTGAAGAAGCCAAACATGCGGCGGCACTTATGCGGGTCAATCATGCCGGTGAGGTGTCTGCTCAAGCGCTCTATCAAGGGCAGGCTGCGGCAGCTGAGAATGCGGAGCTCTATTGCCTTCTTCAATCCGCTGCCCGCGAAGAGGCCGATCATTTGCGCTGGACAGAAGAACGTATTGCCGAGCTGGGCGGCCGACCCAGCCTGCTTAATCCGGTCTGGTTTGCCGGGGCATTTCTACTTGGGTATGTTGCCGGTCAAATGGGTGGCCCAGTTTCATTAGGCTTCCTTTCTGAAACCGAGCGTCAGGTTGAAGCACATTTGGAATCTCATCTTAGAAAGCTTCCAGCCGGTGATGACGCCTCACGTCGAGTTCTCAATCAAATGATTGCCGACGAGGCTGAGCACGGACTCAATGCCCGTCGCCATGGGGCCAAGGAATTGCCTAGGCTTGTGCAAGGCGCCATGCAGGCCTCAGGGCGTTTGCTGACGCAAACCGCCTATTACATCTAACGATCTGCTTAGGACAGTGACAAAGGGTCCACGTCAACAATAAGATCCCGAAGTCCGTGGGCCTTGGCAGTCTCAAGAGCAAGCTCCAGGGTCGCGTTTAAAGGCCCTCGACGTGCGGACTCGAGAACCATATGCCAGCGGTACTGGTTTGCCCTTTTCTCGGGGTAGCTTGGGCTTGGTCGGTGCACCTGGCAGTCTGCGGGCTCGGCTTTAATAAGCTTTTCATAAAGTATCTTGAATCGGTCTTGCACCAAGACCTCCGTTCGTGCCGTCATGCGCAGCGCCGCAATATACCCAAAGGGTGGCAAAGATGCCTGCCGCCGTTCTTCAAGAAGATTGCTTAGGTAGGCTGCCGGGTCTTCCCCTTGCAACCCTTGAAATAAGGGATGCATCGGATAACGGGTTTGTACAAAAACTCGGGCCTTGTCCTCATGGCGCCCTGCTCGGCCACTCACCTGAAGCAGGGTGGCAAAAAGCCATTCCGGGGCACGGAAGTCGGGGCTTAAGAGCTGGGAGTCAACATCAAGCACCACCACCGTCGATAGGCCCGGAAGGTCATGCCCCTTAGCAAGGATCTGAGTGGCAAGAATCATTTCAGGCTTGGGCTTTTGCAATTGACCAAGCATCTGCGTCATCTTGTCTGTTGTGCCTGCGCTATCACTGTCCACCCGCATTAACGGAACTCTTGGAAAGGCCTCTTTTAGCTGATCCTCGAGCCATTGAATGCCAAGACCGTGCCCTGTAAGTTCGGCCGCCCCACAGGATGGGCAGCGTGGTTCTGGCCGCTTGACCAGACCGCAGTGATGGCACACCATTTGCCATTGCTTTGCCTTTTTGTGAAGAACCATGGACACCGAGCACTGCTCGCAGCCTTGGGTCCAGCCGCAGGCGCCGCAGCTTAATAGTGGGGCATAGCCACGGCGATTAAGAAAGAAGAGAATTTGGCGCCCGCGATTAAGGGTTTCTTCCACCGCTTTTCGCACTGCCTCAGTCAGTACGCCAGCCGTCGTCACTCGTTCCTTATTGAGGTCCACCATGGTCAATTTGGCCTTGGGTGTACCGGTCGCCTGCTTCAATAGCCGAACGAATGTGTAGCGTCCCCGTTCAATTTGAGCGAGTGACTCTAAAGACGGGGTCGCCGAGCCCATAACCAGTCGTACGTTTTGTTGTGACGCACAGTAGACCGCTAGGTCGCGGGCGGAATAGCGCACCAAGTCTTGGCTTTTATAGGAACTGTCGTGCTCCTCATCCACAATGACCAGGCCCAGTCGAGGCAGTGGTGTCATTAGACTCAGTCGTGTGCCCAAGATCAGACGAGTTCGTCCCCGAACGGCTTGCATCCATGCATAAGCACGCCGACGATCAGTCATGGCGCTATGCAGAATGCTTAGATTGTGTGATGTGAGTCCCAGCGATTGCATGAGTCGGGCGCTAAGAAACGGTGTTAGGGCAATTTCCGGAACCATGTACAGAACCTGAGCCTCCGGTGAAGCCTGCCAGAGTTGTTTTATAAGCTCCACATAGACCGTGGTCTTGCCAGAGCCTGTCACGCCATGAACGTAGACCGGCTTGGGTGAAGCTTGTTCGCCACCGATAAGATCCAGCGACTGGGCGGCCAAGGTAATCGCTGCCTTCTGTTCTGGTGTGAGGGTATAGGGGGCTTGAGGCATGGCCAGGCCATCTTTCAACTGGCTTGCGTTGGGGGGGCTTACTGGGTCTGTTGAAATTTCGAGCACGAGCTTGTGCAAGGGTGAGGTCTTTTTAAGGTCACCCGAGTCGGTGGCCACCTGTAAGTTTTTACCGGTTCGAAACCAGCTTGGTATAACCATGGCGAGCACTGACCCAAGGCTTGCACGGTAATAGCTTGCAACGAAACGAAAGAAGTCAAGCTGGGGCTTGGTTAATGATGGAATGAATGGGAAAACCGCCAATGCTTGGCGACGTTTAAAACGATCACTTTCATCGGGCTGTTTTTCCGGGTTAAGCACAACGGCTAACAAAATACGCTTCGCAAAAGGCACAACAAGCCAGTCTCCTGCTTGCAAGGCGCGGGGGGGTTCTTCCGGTGCGAAGATAGGCCAGTCGTAATCAAAGGCCCCTAGGCCTGGGGCCACCACTACAACCGATACAACCTTGGAGCCCAACCGATTTGTTGACTGGGACATTACTAGGGCCCCCGAAAGCTAATTGCTTCTGGAGCTGAACTCCCGAACGGCCCCCACCAGGCATTGAACATTTTCCGGTGGTGTGAACTGCGAAATACCGTGGCCCAGATTAAAGATATGCCCCACGCCTGGCTCGAGTTGCCCAAAGCTCTGAATAGTACGAGCCACTTCGGCTCGAATGTGATCGGGATGACCTAACAAAACGGCTGGGTCAAGGTTGCCCTGAATGGCGCACTGAGATCCAACCCGCGCGCGCGCCTGACCAAGGCTCACCGTCCAGTCAACACCCAGAGCCGTGCAGCCCGTTGCCGCAATCTGCTCAAGCCACAGGCCACCGCCTTTCACAAAAACAATGGTCGGCGTCTCGGGAAACTGCTGGGTTAGAGCGTCGACCACCTTGGCCAAAAACGCCTGTGAGAAACGCCCAAACTGCGCATCTGCTAAAAGGCCACCCCAGCTATCAAACAGCATGATGGCTTGAGCACCTTTGCGAACCTGCATAGAGCAATACTGAATAACCAGCTCGGTCACCTTCTCAAGTAGAAAGAAAACAAGATCGGGCCGGCTGTAGAGCCACTGTCTAACCTTTAAAAAATCATCGCTGCTGCTTCCCCCGGCCACCATGTAACAAACAAGTGTCCACGGGCTACCCGAGAAACCAATAAGGGGCACACGGTCGTTAAGTGCCTTGCGAATGGTCTGCACAGCATCGCCCACGTAGCTAAGCTCTTGTTCAATATCAACGGCGGGAAGTTCGCGAATGTCGGCTTCGGATTGAATGGC
>JAYNLI010000069.1:0-4249 GCA_038111655.1 Bordetella sp. | reverse complement strand
CGGTCTTGGTCAAACTGAGCCAGAGGCTGGTAGATCACCCCCGGATATATCTGGCCTATCGATACGGGGTAGCCTGGTGGGCCGTAGACCCTGCCAACCAAGTCTTCGAGTTCATTGGCAGTTGTGGCCAGTTGCGAGACGATGAACAGCTCACCTTGTATCTTGCGGGCTGCAAAGTCAGCAAGGCCGAGCAGATGGTCAATATGCAAATGGGACAGCACGATATAGTCGCTGGATCCACTCGGCGCGGCCTTACGCAGACCGGTGCCGGCGTCAAGCAAAAGCCGCTGTTCGTCGATCCGCAGCTCGACACAACTGGTTTCGCCGCCCAGCCACTGGTGAGTGGGCAGCAAACAAGGTGCTGAGCCCCGGGTGCCCAAAAAACTAACTTCGAACGATTCGTGAGAGGCCATGAAATGATTGAAAATGCCAGTTCGTTGAGGACTTTTTTTGCCTCGCACGCCATGTTACCTTTAGTGTAATTGTGTGAGGTGTTCTTGGGAAGCAAGATGAAATCATCGGTTGTGTGCCAAGGAGTCGCCGCGTGACGGCTTTGACGGTCAAAGCGCACCTTGACGCGCTGGGGTTGGAGCTGCAAATCATTGAGCATGGGCAGAGCACGGCAACCGTTGCACTGGCGGCCAAAGCCTTTGGTGTGGCAGAAGGTCAAATCGCCAAAACGCTGGCGTTTCGGCTGGGTAACGGCCAGGCGGTGCTGGTGGTGGCCAGTGGCGACGTGCGGGTGGACAACGGCAAATTTAAGCAGGTGTTGGGGCGCGGCAAAATGCTACCGCACGACGACGTGGTTGCGCTAACCGGCCACCCCGTGGGCGGGGTGTGCCCGTTTGGTTTGGCCACCCCGTTGCCGATTTACCTTGACCAATCGTTGCTGGCTTATGACGAGGTGGTACCCGCTGCCGGTGGCACCCATAATGGGGTGCGCATGTCGCCGCAGGTGTTGGCGGCAATCACGCAAGGGGAGTGGGTGGATGTGTGTTCGGGGGAGAAACGCCAATGAGTGAGGTGGTGTGTCCACATTGTCACAAAGCCTTTCAGGTAGACGAGGCGGGTTATGCCCAGTTGCTGATGCAGGTGCGAGACCAGGAGTTGGAGAAACAAGTTCATGAGCGGCTAAGGCTGGCAGAAGCTGAAAAACACGCCGCGGTGGGACTGGTCAAGGCGCAACTGGCCAGCGAGCTGCAACAGGCTGCCGCCGACAAAGACAGACAAATACAAGCCTTGCAGGCGCAACTGCAATCGGGTGATGTGGCGCAACAGCTGGCGGTGAGCCAAGCGGTGGCGGATATGGCCAAAGAGCGTGACACACTGGCGCACCGGCTAGAGCAAGCTCAGCATCAAGCGCAGGCCGAGCGCGAGTTGGTGCAGGCCAACCTGTTGGCGCAAATTCAAACCTTGCAAGCCAAGCTAGAGGCCACTGACGTGACCAAGCAATTGGCTGAGCAGGCGCTACGCGATAAGTACGAGACGCAGATCAAAGACCGAGAGGAGACCATCAGCCGGCTGAAGGATTGGCGCGCCAAAATGTCCACCAAAATGGTGGGTGAGACGCTGGAGCAGCACTGTGAAATTGAATTTAACCGGTTGCGGGCCACGGCGTTTACGCGGGCATACTTTGAAAAAGATAACGATGCGAGCAGCGGCAGCAAGGGTGACTACATTTTTCGCGACAAAGATGAGGCGGGTCAAGAAATTGTCTCGATCATGTTTGAGATGAAAAACGAGAGCGAAGGCGGCGGGCTTAAGCACAAAAACGAATCGTTTTTTAAGGAGTTAGACAAAGACCGGAACGAGAAAAACTGCGAGTACGCCGTGTTGGTCTCTACGCTTGAGCCCGACAACGAACTGTACAACGGCGGCATTGTTGATGTTTCGCACCGTTACCCCAAGATGTATGTGATTCGGCCGCAGTTTTTTATTCCTATCATCACGCTCTTACGCAACGCGGCCATGGGCGCCATGCAATACAAAACCGAACTGGCGTTGGTGAAGTCGCAAAACATTGACGTGACCCGCTTTGAGGATCAACTTGAGTCGTTTAAAACCGGCTTTGCCCGTAATTACGATTTGGCTTCGCGCCAGTTTGTGCAAGCGATTGACGAAATTGATAAGTCCATGAAGCACTTGCAAGCCACCAAAGACGCCTTACTGAAGTCGGTGAATAACCTGCGCTTGGCCAACGACAAGGCGCAAGAAGTCACCATCAGACGGCTCACCCGCGGCAACGCCACCATGAAGGCCAAGTTCGATGCAATCGGGCCACCACCGGCAGCAAGCGACGACGCACAATGAAGCGTTTGCGCTAAGGGGTTGACGGCATGGACTCGCTCACGCAAGCGGCGCTGGGTGCGGCAGTTAGCGTGGCGGTGTTGCGCCAGCGCGCGCCCGTGTGGCAATCGGCCTTGTGGGGGGCGGCCATGGGCACAGCCCCAGACTTAGATGTGTTGATCGACCACGGTAACCCCGTGTTGAACATGACCCAGCATCGGGCCCATAGCCACGCCTTGTTCTATCAGGTGGCCCTGGCTGTTGGGTTGGGAGGAGCCGCTTACTGGGCGGTTGCCAAGCGCGCGCCTGCTGCCGTGCGCGGCGAAAAAACCCGGGCAATCGCTTTGTGGTCTTTGGCGATGATGTTGGCCTGGACCACCCACGCGTTGTTGGATGCGATGACGGTCTACGGCACGCGTTTGTGGCTGCCGTTCTCTGATGCTTCGGTTGGCGTTGGTAGCGTATTCATCATTGACCCGTTGTACACCCTGCCGTTGTTGCTTGGTTTGGCCGGCGTTTGGCGCTGGGCTGGCCCAATGGGTACCGCGTTTTTGTGGCTGGGACTCGGTTTGAGCAGCTTGTACCTGGTATGGTCATTCGCCGCGCAGCAGTGGGTGCTGCGCCAAGTCAAGCCGCAGGTGCCCAATGCGCACGTCAAGCTGCTTGCCACGCCGTCGCCCTTTAACACCGTGCTGTGGCGCGTGGTGGCGGTGGATGCCGCGGGCTACTACGAGGGGTGGGTCTCGCTGTTTGACAAACAAGTTAAACCACGTTGGGTGGCTTACGCCTGCCCGGCCAGCGTCTACGAACAAGCACGCACCAGTCATGCAGTGGCGGAGTTGGCCAAATTGTCTAACGGCTTTTTTTGCTTAAAGGGGGATGGGACGACTTGGCGCATGACCGATTTAAGAATGGGGCAAGAGCCAGGGTACGTGTTTGCCTTCGACATTTCGCACCCGGCGGCCGGCGATACAGCCCGCGCAACCATCGTCCAGCGTCCCTTTGTGCCGCCGCCTCTGCCCTTGAGCCTGACGTGGTTGCATCAGCGACTCACGAGCCAGACACCGCTCTCCCTGCCGGCGTGGCAAGCGCAGCAAGCGGCAGACAACCACCAGCGCTAGCTTTGAATGGGTTTCACGGTGAGGTCTTGGGTGATGTTGATGATTGAACGTTGTCTTGATACTTGGCTTTGCCAGACGCGATCAAAGTCAGCGATCAACGTCTGCAAGGCGTCTCCGGTCAAAACCTGATTGGCCTGTTCGATGGAGTCGAACAGATAAAACGCGTGGTGCTTGGTTAGGTCAACGGTGTCCCAGCCGCGAAAGGCAGTTTTAACACCAAAGGCCTTTTGGGCATCCGGTAGATGTTCGGTTTGATACCAGTGGTCAAACGCTTGACGCGTCTCGGTTGGAACCGTGGCGGTAACTTGAAGCATGGCTGCCATGAGTCATTCCTTTGTTCGTGCACACCTCCGCCCTTGCGGGCGATAAGCATACAAGCATTACCCAAGGACTAAAAGGTTCTTGACGCAACAAGACACAAAGGCCGGACTCTTGACATAATTTGGCTTGTTGCTCCCAATCAGCCGCTGGCCTTCACCTGCATTCATCTCTCCGGACCATGACTGACCCCACGTCTCCCTTGCTGCGCCTTTGGTTATTTGGTGGAGGCGCAGACGCGGCCAACCAGCAGGCCATGGCCGAGTCGTGCGCTCAGGCGCTGATTTTGGACTTGGAGGATTTCACACCACAGGCCGCGCGCGAGCAGGTGCGGCGTCGACTCGGTGAAATATGCCAAGGCTGGCGGCAGCGGGGCAAGGCCGTGGCCATTCGAATCAATGCGCTGGATGAAGACGGCCCCGAGGATTTGGCTGCCGCCATGCCGCATGCACCGGACGCGATTGCTTACCCCATGGCCAGCAGCGCGCAGGCAATTGTGCGTTTGGACCAAGCCATGGCGGATC
>JAYNLI010000068.1:0-4283 GCA_038111655.1 Bordetella sp. | reverse complement strand
CTATTACCTATACGGTTTCGCTGCTGGGTTCTTTAGCGCTTATTGGCATGCCCTTCTTCTCAGGCTTTTACTCCAAAGACCTCATCCTTGAAGCCACGAAGTTATCGGGGCAGGGGCCCGCGGCATTTGTTTACCCTATGCTTTTGCTTGGTGTGTTCGTGACAGCTTTCTACAGTTTCCGAATGTTCTTCTTGGTCTTTCACGGCACACCGCGCTGGTCTGCGAACGCGCACCATCCCCATGAGTCGCCCTGGGTGGTTACCGGCCCGCTCATTGCTCTGGCGGTCCCTTCAGTGTTGCTTGGTATTGTTATGGTGAGCCCCTTCGTCTTTGGCGATGTACTTACAGGGGCTATTATCATGCTGCCCAGTCACACATCCATGCAAGGTCTGCGAGAGCTTTTCCATGGTCCCATTGGGCTAACCTTGCACAGCGTGCACACGCCGGCCTTCTGGCTCATGCTTTTGGGCGTACTTTCAGCTTACGTTCTATATAGCGTGCGCACGCAGTGGCCTGCGGCCATTCAAAGGTCCTTTGGCTGGCTGCATACCCTCTGGATAGAGAAGTACTACCTTGATCGGTTCAATTTGTGGTTCTTTGCCGGAGGCGCAAGACGCCTGGGCTCGTCGCTCTGGTCCAAGGCCGACCAAGGTGTCATTGATGGCTTTCTTGTTAATGGCTCCGCCCGTTTGGTCGCCTCGGTTGCCGCGGTTCTGCGGCTAGGTCAGACAGGCTTTCTTTACCACTATGCCATTGCCATGATTCTTGGAGTTGCCTTGTTGCTTTGGTGGTTTGCGCCTTTGGCGCTTGACGGCGCATCAGGTTAGGGGGAACGCATGACATCCCAAGTGCTCCCCATGCTGCTACCCGCATCCATCCCCTGGCTTAGCGTTTCGATTTGGCTGCCCATCCTCGCGGGTCTTGTCATTGCCGTTGCAGGCTCGGGTGCGTCGCCGCATCTGAACCAAAAACAGGTTCGTCATACTACCCTTGCGGCGGCGGTGCTTAGCTTTCTAGTGACCCTTCCAATACTTGCAGGGTTCATTCCTAGCTTCGAGGGCTTTCAGTTTGTTGAGCAGGTTGCCTGGATTGATCGGTTCCAGGTTCAGTATTTCCTGGGTATTGACGGCATATCGCTGTGGTTCATTCCACTCACCGCGCTTATTACCATTGTGGTCGTTGTGGCTGGTTGGGAGGTTATTGAAGACCGTCAGGCCCAGTACATGGGCAGCTTTCTTATTCTTTCAGGCCTGATGGTGGGTGTCTTCAGCGCCCTTGACGGTATTTTGTTCTACGTCTTCTTCGAGGCCACGCTTATTCCTATGTACCTCATTGTGGGCATCTGGGGTGGTGCGCGCCGGGTCTATGCCGCCTTTAAGTTCTTTTTGTACACACTGCTTGGCTCCCTGCTCACCCTGGTTGCCATTCTGTATCTCTACGCTAAGTCGGGTAGTTTTTCTATCTTGGCCTGGCATTTTTTGCCCCTGGGTCTTACAGAGCAAATTCTCATTTTCATTGCGTTCTTAGCGGCCTTTGCTGTGAAGGTGCCCATGTGGCCGGTGCACACCTGGCTGCCCGATGCCCACGTTGAGGCACCCACGGGCGGTTCAGTGGTGCTCGCAGCCATTATGTTGAAGCTTGGCGCTTATGGGTTTTTAAGACTTTCATTACCCATTGCTCCCGATGCCTCCATAGAGCTTGCCGATCTTATTGTCGTGCTCTCCTTGGTTGCTGTGGTTTACATTGGTTTTGTTGCCCTGGTGCAAGAGGACATGAAAAAGCTTGTGGCCTATTCCTCTGTGGCTCACATGGGGTTTGTTACCTTAGGTTTCTTTCTTTTCTCGCCCTTAGGTGTTCAAGGGGGCATCGTCCAAATGATTTCGCACGGTTTCGTATCGGGAGCCATGTTTCTTTGCATTGGCGTGCTTTACGATCGTATGCATAGCCGTCAAATTGCAGACTACGGTGGCGTTGTGAATCGTATGCCCAAGTTTGCAGCGCTTTTCGTATTGTTCGCAATGGCGAACGCTGGGCTTCCCGCAACCAGCGGATTTGTGGGTGAGTTCATGGTGATTCTCGCCGCCATCAAGGTTAATTTTTGGATTGGTCTTCTTGCTGCCACCACCCTTATTCTTGGCGCTGCTTATTCGCTGTGGATGATTAAGCGGGTGGTTTTTGGTGATGTTGCAAACGATCATGTTAATGAACTGAGAGACCTGAACCAGCGAGAAGTTATTCTGCTTGTGGGCTTTGCCGTCTTTGTGCTTTTTATGGGTATTTGGCCTGCCGTGTTTACTGACCCTATGATCGTGTCGGTCGATAACATGCTGCGGCATGTCTCGATTTCAAAGCTTGCGCCGAATTAAGGGTATGGAACCATGAGTAGCCCCGATGCTTTATCGTTTAATCTCATCATTCCCGAGCTCTTTGTTGTTGGGCTAATTTCACTTGTTTTACTTATTGAGGCTCTTGGGCGTTCTCGCTATTCTGTTCTCAGCCAACGCATTTGCGAATTTTCGCTCTTTGGCCTAGCCATTTACCTTGCAGCAGCAGCCTTTGATGTGACGCCAGGTTTTGCAATGAATGGCCTTTTAGTCATCGACCCCTTGAGTCAACTGCTAAAAGCCATGTCCACTATTGTGATTTGTGGAAGCCTTTTTTACGCTCATCGTTACCTGGGCGACCTCTCAATGAACGAGGGAGAGTTTCAGCTTTTCGCGCTCTTCTCCTTGCTCGGACAGTTCCTAATGATTTCAGGCGCACAACTGCTTACGATCTACTTGGGCGTTGAGCTTCTGGCTTTGTCGCTCTACGCCGCCATCGCTTTACGCAGAGACTGCAGTCTGGCGACTGAGGCCGCCATGAAGTATTTTGTGCTTGGAGCTTTGGCTTCCGGACTCTTGCTTTATGGTATGTCCATGATCTACGGCGCCACAGGTAGTTTGTTTCTCCCTGATATTTCTGACAAACTGCTTAGCGGTCAGGCCGACCGGCTTGTTATGGTTTTCGGTGTGGTCTTCATTGTGGCAGGTCTTGCCTTCAAGGCTGGCGCTGTCCCTTTCCATATGTGGGTGCCCGATGTTTATCAGGGGTCACCGACGGCAGCCACTCTTTTAGTTGGAGGTGCACCCAAGTTTGCCGCCTTTGCCATCACCATTCGTCTTCTTGTTTCCGGGCTTATTGAGGTGGCAGCCGATTGGCAGCAAATGTTGTTATTGCTGGCGGTGCTTTCTTTGGTGGTGGGAAATTTCGTTGCCATTGCACAGACCAACCTAAAGCGGATGTTAGCTTATTCAACGATTTCGCACATGGGCTTCATCCTGCTCGGTATTGCTTCAGGAGTAGTTGACAGTAACGACATGGGAGCCCTAGACGCTTATGCTGGGGCCATGTTCTATGTCTTTATCTACACCGTTTCAAGCATGGGGGCGTTTGGAGCGCTTCTGGTGTGCACGCGCCAGGGCTACGAGCTTGAGACCCTCGAGCAGTTAAAGGGTCTTGCTAAGACTCGCCCTTTGTTGGGTTGGATGCTTCTTCTACTCATGTTCTCTTTGGCGGGGGTACCGCCCACCGCGGGCTTCTACGCCAAGCTTGTCATCATTGAGGTGGCTGTCCAGGCGGGTTACATAGCACTAGCTGTATTTGCTGTCGTAATGTCTTTGGTTGGCGCATTTTATTATCTGCGAATCATAAAACTAATGTTCTTTGATTCACCTGATGAGTCTGTTGAGGCGCTTCCTGGTGAGCCCACCCGTCTTGAAAATGGGGTGATTGCTATAAATGGCCTAAGTGTTTTGGTCTTTGGTCTACTGCCGGGCCCCCTACTTATGGCCTGCATCTATGCCGTGCGAACCTCACTTGGTGCCTCATGAGTAATGTTGGTGCGGCACTAGTATGGCTGTTGTCAGGGGTTCTTCTTGCGAATTGGCCATTTTTGACCGAGCGGTTTTTTTTCGCTTTTCATCGACTAAATAAAAGTTTTACTGCGCGTCTTGCTGAACTTGTTGTGGGCTACGCGTTGCTTCTTTTGCTGGGCTTCGCGCTTGAGGCCTCGGTAAGTCGTATTCAGGAGCAGACCTGGAATTTTTACGCCATCACCCTCTGTATTTTCCTGCTCATGGCATACCCGGGGTTTATATGGCGCTACCTGCGCCGTGGTCGTCTTGGGCGAGGCGTTGGGCCTATCAGTGAGTCCGAGCGTGTGTCCACAGCAAGAGACAATAAATTATGACGGACGGAGTAAAAGATGCCGCTTTGCAAGATCCAAGGCCTCTTGCTTTGGC
>JAYNLI010000067.1:0-4855 GCA_038111655.1 Bordetella sp. | reverse complement strand
TAATTGACATTGCCCCTGCAACCATTCCCGTTGCCACCACAGGGAAGCAGCCCGGTAGCGTTAAAACAAAAACGGGAAGCATAAACAGGACGGGCCAGGTTGACCGGATAAAAGGTAATTTCATGCCTCAGGGCTCCTAAGAAGCGTATTGGTGTGTCGAGATCTTTATTCTAAATGCTTTAAGACCTAGTGAGACTAGACGCTATCCAGTCTAAAGGCCGCTTTCACCCAGCATATTTGCTTGTTGGCATCGAGCCCAACAACATCAAAGCGACACGGAGGCAAAGTCTTCCATCCGGTCTTTAACAGCCAGCAGCGGCTTGCATGAACAAGGCGTCGTTGCTTTTGCCAATGCACCGATGCAAGTGCTCCACCGAACCTACTGCAGGACCTTTGGCGAACCTCGACGAATACAAGCTGTGGACCATCGCGCATAATAAGATCCAGGTCGCCACCTCGAAACAAATGGTTTCTTGCAATAAGTCTTAGGCCTTGCGACTGCAAAAACAACAAGGCAAAGTCTTCGGCGGCCTGCCCTTTAGCACGAGAGGAAATCGAAGGCGGTAATGACATACCAGCAGAGCGTGATGAAAGAGGCCGAGTTCAATCTATCCCCCAATCGATCAATGCTCTACGTTGTTGCAACTCCCATTGGCAACCTGGGCGATCTAAGTCCCCGCGCCCGCGAGGTACTTGGGCGCGTTGACGCCATCTGTGCAGAAGACACCCGTGTCTTTCGTCACCTTTGCAAGGCAGCGGGCCTCTCAACCACCAGGCGGCTTATCAGCCTTCATACTCACAATGAGATGCAGAGGGTGTACGAGGTAGTGGGCCTGCTTCAAGAAAATCTGTCTGTCGCGCTCGTTAGTGACGCAGGCACCCCTGGTCTCTCAGACCCCGGACAACGCCTGGTGGCAGAAGTTACCAAACAAGGGTTTGACTGCGTCACCGTCGCAGGACCAAGCGCATTAACGGCGGCTTTGAGCATTGGCGGCCTTCGGCCTGAAGAAACTGAGCCCATTCTGTTTTGGGGGTTTCTCCCCTCGAAAAAAAAGCAGCGCCAAGATCAACTTAAACGAATGGCAGCTTTGCCGGGGCTTTCTGTGTTTTTTGAAAGTCCTCGCCGTGTCTTAAATAGCCTTGAGGATGCCTGTCTTGCTTTTGATGAAAAATCACAGGTGGCGATTGCGCGTGAGCTCACGAAACGCTTTGAAACCTGTCTTCGCGGCACACTCGCGAACATTCTTGCGCGTCTGCAAGACCTTCAACAACGGCCAAACTCTCAGGCCCTTAAAGGGGAGTTTGTCGTTCTTATCAAAAACGTTTTAAGTCACTCCAAGCAGGGTGCAGAAACCATAACGGAATCGTCCGAGGCAAGCCTACAGCCCCACGACCTGGTCTGGCTAAAGAGCCTTTGCAAACACTGCCCAAAGCCTTTAGCAGCCAAGCTTGCCGCGCAAGCTCTGGGTCTAAGCCGAGACCAGGCCTATAACCTGGTGGTTAAGGCTCAGAGCGAACCCCAAGAGTAAGTTCGGCGCCTAGAAAACTACGTCGCCCGACGTTCTTTAGCCACAAGGTAGTCCACCACAGCCAGGGCGCGCTGATGATGCCCGCCAACCATTGCAGGCGAGGTTACATAACGACCATTCACCGTTAGCTGAGGCACACCATCAATTCGATAAGCCTGCATCAAGGCGTTGGCACGCTTCATCTGTGACTGCACCGAAAACGACATCCAAGCTTTTTCATAGCGAACCGGATCAACACCATTGGCTTTGACAAAACGTTTCTGGTCTTCAAGGCTGACTAAAGGTTTACGCTCAACGTGAATGGCCTCGAAAACCTTCGAGGTCAACTTCTCGGCAATCCCCATGGACTCAAGGCTGAAAAAAAGTCGTTGATGAGTCTCTTCCCGGAAGGGCACATGAATTTTGCGAAAGACAATATCCTTAGCAAGACCAGCCTTCCAAGACGCCAGTGGCCCTTCAAAGCTTTTGCAATGGGGGCAGCCGTACCAAAAAAACTCCAGCACCTCGATCTTGTTGGGACTGGCCGTTCCAACCGGTTGCCGAAGAACCCGATAGTCAATGCCCTCATCAAAGCCCTGCGCCCAGACGCTTGGGCAAACGCCCAAGGCGGAAAGACCCAATAAGCCCGCACCCAGCTGGCGGCGCTTACTGTTTAACTTCGCTTCATACATAACTGGACTCCTTGCGAACTCATTAGAGTGGTATGGCCGTCGAAAAAACCGGCACTACAAAAATTAGGGGTTAAGGCGCACAACACTGGCCTCAAGACCGTTTTGGGAGAGACTGGACTTGGCGCGGTTAAGTTCCTCAAAGTTACGGTAAGGACCAAGCCGTACCCGAAAGAAAATGGTGTCATCTTTTTTTGTTTCAAGAATGTGAGCTTCGAAACCCATAAACGCAAGACGCACCCGCATTTGCTCGGCCTCGTCGGCAGACTTAAATGCTGCAACCTGAAGAAAAAACTGGCTGGCGGCAGAAGGTGGAGATGCCGTCTGAGGCTTTGGCTCTTGGCCCGATGGGCTTGCAACCGATGAAACCGTTGGTCGCTTGTCCTCTTTTGAATCGTCCAAAGTCGTTGGGGGCTTTGGCGTGGGGGCCGACTCTGCCACCGGTTCAGGCGACAAAGGCTGTAACCGTGGGGCTGGCGCTGCAGCAGGTAACCGTTCGGTGTTCTGATTCGACAAAATACCCCGATCAACAAAAGGAACTGGGGCCCTCGTTACGAACATAGCAATGGCCGCAGCAATGACAAGGCCAAGAGTCAGCCCAAGAACGAAGGCAAGCGTGGTCTTGCCCTGTGGGGACGTCGCGGACCGAGTCGGTTTGTTCATATTTACATTCTATCGGGGGATGACACCCCAAGAATACCAAGCCCCCTGCGTAACATCACCCCGGTTGCAGCAACCAGGAAAAGTCGCAGCTTTCGCTCCAGGGGCTCATCAACCAACACGCGATGGGCGTTGTAAAAACCGTGAAAATCTGACGCCAAATCTCTCAGGTAAAAGGCCAGCAGATGAGGCGCGCAGTCACGGGCAGCCTGGGCAAGAAGGCCTGGAAATTCGGCCATGCGTAAGCACAAGAGCCGCTCTTTGTCCTGTATATTCAATCCTTTGGAGCCGAATAGGGTGTCTATTTCTGGCGTTGCATCGATAAGGGCCTCCAGGGAGGTCTGGGCCTGGGCCAGAACACCGCAACATCGGGCGTGAGCATATTGAACGTAGTAAACGGGGTTCTCATCCGTCTGGGAGGCCGCCAAATCCACATCGAAAACAAATTCGGTATCCGGTTTACGAGAGACAAGAAAAAACCTTACAGCATCTCGGCCCCTCTGCAGTTGCTCATCGGTGGGCGCCGTTGTCTCGCTCTCACTAAGGCCGGCGGACCAGACAATAAGGTCTCTTAAGGTGACGTATTGGCCGGCTCGCTTGGAGATCTTAACTTCCTGGCCATGCCGCATCACTGTCACCATTTTGTGCAGTAGGTACTCGGGGAAGTCTTTCGGCACGCCAATATTCAAGGCCTGAAGGCCAGCTCGAACCCTTGCTATGGTGCCGTGATGGTCCGAGCCTTGAATATTAATAGCGCGAGCACAGCCGCGTTTGAACTTCTGCTCGTGATAGGCAACGTCCGGAACGAAATAGGTAATGCCCCCGTCAGACTTGCGCATCACACGATCTTTATCGTCACCATAGCGCGTTGAGGCCAACCAAAGGGCACCCTCCCCCTCGTAGGCATCGCCCGAGACAACAAGGCGATCAATCACCCGATGAACATGACCGTCGTTGTAAAGAGAGGACTCGAGGCTGAAACGGTCGAAGACCACCCCAAAGGCCTTGAGATCCAGGTCTTGCTCTCGTCGTAAATAGGCAACGGCAAACTGGCGAATGGCATCGAGGTCATCCACAAGGCCTTTGCCGATGATGGGAATGCCGTCGGCCGCAACCACAGTCTCTCCGGCCTGATAAGCCTTGGCGATATCAAGGATGTAGTCCCCGCGATAGCCATCCTGGGGAAAGGCCGGGTCTTCGGGGACGATTCCTTTTGCCCGCGCCTGAACGGAGTTGGCCAGATTATTAATCTGAGCGCCCGCATCGTTGTAATAAAACTCTCGAATAACCTTATAACCTTGGGTCTCAAGCACAGCGGCAAGGCAGTCTCCCAAGGCGGCTTGACGTCCATGGCCTACGTGTAAGGGCCCGGTGGGATTTGCCGAGACAAATTCCAGAATAACCTCGGGCAAGTCTTTTTGATTGTCGGGTTTGTTCCTAACAACCGAGCCGAAATCGGCTTGAGCAAGACAGCTTGCAATCACCTGAGCATAGACAGAGTCACGAAATCGCAGATTAACAAAACCGGGGGCGGCGGCACTGGCTTGCTTAAGAACCCCGGAGAGCGAAGGCCGCCGGTTCAAGGCCTCTGCCAGGCTGGTCGCCAAGGCCATCGGGTTTTGGCCGTAAGGCTTGGCAAGCCGCAGTGCAATGTTGCAGGCCAAGTCACCATGAGACCACTGTTTGGGGCTCTGCAGGCTTTCATGAATTTGCCCAATGCTGACACTGCTGAAATCTGACGTTTTCTCAGGGGCAAGGGTTTGAAGAACCCCTACGAGTTCGTGGTGGAGTTCTTTAATAAAGTTTTTTCGAAAAGAAGGTGTCACGTGCTGTACTTTGAAGTCTGCAAGAAAACCGGCCGGAGTATGCGGGGCCGGGGTACTCAAGGGCTATTGGCGCGTCTGGCAGGAATCGAACCTGCGACCCTTGGCTTCGGAGGCCAATACTCTATCCACTGAGCTACAGACGCTCGTCATGCCTTCGTATAATACGCGGTAT
>JAYNLI010000066.1:0-4919 GCA_038111655.1 Bordetella sp. | reverse complement strand
TGGATAACGGGGCAGTCGGGCGGCGATCGGCATATTTCCAGGCAAAGCTTTGAAAGTGCCGATCTTGTAGGTCATTTAAACCTCATCCATCCCTACCGTATACAGGTGCTTGGTAGGCCCGAGGTGGAGTACTACAACCGGCTTGACCCCCAAAGAAGGGCTTACCTGACGGCTGAGCTCTTGGCTGGCTGCCCACCCGCCCTCGTTATGGCCGACGGCCTTGTGCCTCCCTCGGCCCTTTTTGAGGCCTGCGACCGCGACCAAGTGCCGTTGTTTCGAACCGCCCTGTCTGCGGCTCAGACCATTGAGCGGATGCGCATTTTATTGTCTCGTGTGCTTGCGCCTAAGGCATCACTGCATGGCGTGTTTATGGATGTCCTGGGGCTCGGAGTGCTAATCTCTGGGGAGTCAGGGCTTGGGAAAAGTGAGCTTGCACTCGAGCTAATTACCCGTGGTCACGGCCTCATTGCTGACGACGTTGTGAACTTTGCACGTATTGCTCCCGATGCCGTTGAGGGCCGCTGCCCAGACCTCTTGCAAAACATGCTCGAGGTCCGCGGCCTTGGCCTTCTAGATATACGGGCCATCTTTGGCGAGACAAGTCTGCGACGAAAAATGCGTCTTCGGCTCATCGTGCAGATGATTCGACGATCAGGCTTTAATGACTACGAGCGCCTGCCCCTTGAGGCCCTTACCGAGGATGTTCTCGGGCTACCTATTCGAAAAGTCGTCATTCCAGTGGCTGCGGGCCGAAACCTTGCTGTGCTTGTTGAAGCCGCAGTTCGCAACACCGTTTTACAACTACGTGGTATCGACACCATGAAAGCTTTTACTGAGCGGCAACAACGCGCGATGCAAGAAGACGTTCCCGCCAACTCACCGACCCCCTCAGCGTCAGGCCTCTAATGCAGCTCATTCTTGTTACAGGGATGTCAGGGTCGGGGAAGTCCGTCGTTCTCAACGCGCTTGAAGACTCCGGTTACTTTTGTATTGACAACCTGCCAGTCGGCTTTATTGAGCTTATTACAGAGTCTTTAAAGTCCCGGTCGTTTCCTAGACTGGCTATTGCGGCCGACACACGGATGCGAGAGGACCTGCGCTCCATTCGCCGCACCCTTAAGCGACTGCAGGCAGCCAACATTGAGGTGCGGCTCTTATTTTTAAATGCAAGAACCGATGCCCTGGTTCAGCGCTACTCCGAAACCCGACGACGCCACCCCTTAAGCCTTCGAACCGAGGCCGTCGAGGCGCTTGGCCTTGAGGGCCAAGAAGAATCGTCATCGCTTCTAGAGTGCATAGAACACGAGCGCGAAATACTTGCGGATGTCGAGCAACTGGGCGTTCAAATGGACACCACCGACCTCAAGCCCGCTGCCTTGCGGGCATGGGTGCGGGAGTTCCTGCAACTTAAGGCTGGTCGTATTAGCCTCATGTTTCAGTCCTTTGCCTACAAAGATGGTATCCCCCTGGATGCCGACCTGGTCTTCGATGTGCGTTGCCTGTCCAACCCTTACTACATCGACGAGCTCAAGCCACTTACAGGCCTTGATCCCAAAGTAGCCCATTTCTTAGCAAACCAAACACAGGCCCCCAGCCTCATAAACGACGTTGGTCATTTTTTAGAGCGCTGGATTACAGAGTTTGAACACGATCAACGCAGCTACCTGACGGTAGCCTTAGGCTGCACAGGAGGGCAACACCGCTCGGTTTATTGTGCCGAACAGCTAGCCAGTCGGTTTCGTGGTCAATGGCCTTGCCTTGTTAGGCATCGAGGGCTAAGCCTTAAAGGACTTGGCTAACTTCAAAAGAATTTGGCGTACGGGGCTAGGAATGCCCTGACGAAGCCAGTCCGTCATGGGCTTGAAGACCGGGCTCGGGCCCTCGATGCCAAGCAGCTCAGAGTCTTGGACCTCGAAAGAACAACTCGACCATTCCTGCCCCTTAAGGATGGGTGTCGGTATCCAAAGGTCCACCACTAAACGAAAATGGCTGAAGTCGTGGTGAAAGCTCTCCCAATGCGACCAGCCTTTTGGCTCTGCGGCTTGGGGATCGAGCCTAGGAAAACTCCAAAGCCCTGCCCAGATGCCTTGCTCGGGCTGTTGCTGCAACCCAAGTTCAAACTCGCCATTGACCAACTTGGGTTGAACCAAGACCATCCATCGCGCCGTGCGTACTGGTCTTGTCTTCGCCGGTTTTGGTCGAGGGAATTCAAGGCTCTGACCCTTTTCAAAGGCCTGGCAATGCGAACGAACAGGGCAATGGAGGCAGTCCGGTCGCTTGGGAAGGCAGACAATGGCCCCAAGGTCCATCAATGACTGGGTGTAAAGCGGCATGAAATCGGGATCGTGCGGAAGTCGTGTCTGCGCCTCCTTCCATAAGATTCGATCCAATGCTGCTGAGCCCCAAGGATGTTCCGCACAGACCTGTCTGGACAGAACACGCTTCACGTTGCCATCGAGAATAGCCTCGTGCTGATTGAAGCAGCTTGCAACAATTGCCGCTGCTGTCGACCGGCCAAGACCCGGAAGGGCCTCCCAGGCTTCACGCGTACTTGGCCATTCGTCTGGCAGGTAATGGAGTTCAAGCTGGCATGCAGCAGCGTGCAAGTTACGTGCGCGCCGGTAGTAACCTAACCCACTCCATGCCGAAAGAACCTCATCCAGCGTCGCCTGGGCCAGGCTGGCGCGATCTGGAAAACGACGGACAAAGGCGAGGAAATAAGCGTGAACCGTTTGAACCTGGGTCTGCTGCAGCATAACCTCAGAGACCCAGACCCAATAGGCGTTAAGTCGGCCAGCCTTCATCTGTTGCCAAGGCATGCCTCGGCGTCCATGTTGACGCCCCCATTCAAGCAGGTCTTCGGCAAAGGACATCAGCGTTGGCAGCCAGGACAAAAGAAGCTTGATCGCTGCGTCTGAATCAAACGGCGTACGGGTCGACCACAACGGGGGCAGGGATTACCTTCTTGGTCGTAGACCTTGTGGGCGCGGGCATAGCTTCCGGGCTCTCCATGGGCAGAACGAAAGTCTCGCAGCGTACTTCCTCCTGCCTTAATCGCAGCACGGAGCTGATTCTGAATTTCTAAGGCCAGTTGCACATAGCGCTGCCTTGAAAGACGTCCTGCAGGCCGATTAGGGTGAATGCTAGCGGCGAAAAGCGCCTCGCTTGCATAAATATTGCCCACGCCAACCACCACATGACCGCGCATCAGCCAAGGCTTAATAGCCTGCTGAACCTCGCGGCTTGCCTTATAAAGAAGATCGGCCGAAAAACCTTCATCAAGAGGCTCGGCACCCATTAGACCTGGCGAAAGCCAGCTATCCCAATGGCCCTGCCGAAAGCCATTCATAAGATCCTCGGGGGCAAGGCCAGTGGGTCGTGCAAGGCGTTTTAAATCACCAAAGCGACGGGGGTCAACATAATCGAGTCGATGATCAGCAAAACAGAACCAAACATGGGTGTGATTGGCCATCGGTGCGTTGCTAGCCCGCCAGATAAGCTGGCCGGACATGCCCAGGTGAAGACTGATGACGTCTCTTGAAAGAAGCATAACCAGATATTTCGAGCGCCGGAAAACGGCCTGAACCGTCTGGCCTTCCAGCTCCCAGCCGGCAAGGCTGCCTTTGAAACTGCGAAGACGATGGCCGCTACAGCCCGCTAAGGCAATGGCCTTGTTCGTCACCAAGGGCCTTAAGCCCCGGCAAATCACTTCAACCTCCGGTAGTTCTGGCATGCATTCAGCCTAAATTCCTATATTGTTACTGTATGTTGCTTGTTCAAAAGCCAGTTCCGCCTCTCTTAAGCCTTAGTAAGGTGCCAACTTTTTTGCCAGGCCTGCGCAAAGGCGCCATGTTGCTCGCAGGCCTCTGCCTTGGCTTTTCAGCGCCTGCTTCAACAGGCCCCTCGGTAAACACCGAACCATCCCCGGCAAGCATTGTGTTTCAAATTCTTGCCAGTGAGCTTGCCCTGCAGCAAGGAGAGCATGGGGTCGCCTTGGCCACCTACCTCAGCCTCGCCCACCGAACCAACGACGCTTCCGTTGCCGAACGCGCTTGCCGGCTCGCGCTCAACGGCCGTGCGCCAAGGCAGGCACTTGAGGCGGGGCTCATCTGGCTTAAAGCAAAGCCTGAATCAGCAGAGGCTCAAGACATTGTTGACTCTTTGCAGATGCTGCTTGGTTTTCACAACGACTTACGGCAGACGCTACTCTCGAGACGCGCTAAGGCCGTGGCCGATGGTGAGCCCAGGCTTGCCGCCTTTTATGACCGACTGGCTGCCTTGTCCTCAAAAGGGCCGGATCCTGCCAAGGCGGTTGCATTGCTGGAATCGGTTGCCCGTGAGCATGCTAATCGATCCGAGCTTCTTTACACACGCGCCATGCTGTACGAGCGTTCCAAGAATTTCACACAAATGGAATTCCTGTTGCGTAGCCTTATTGCTAAAGAACCCAACCATGCGCACGCACTGAATGCCTTAGGCTACAGCTTCACTGATCGTAACGAGCGATTGCCCGAAGCAAAAGTGCTTATTGAACAGGCACTGCGATTACAGCCTAACGACCCGCACATTCTTGACAGCATGGGCTGGGTTTATTTCCGCAAAGGCATGCCAAATGACGCTTTGCCTTTTCTTTACAGTGCCTATGAGCGTCAGCCCGACGCCGAAATCTCCGCTCACCTTGGCGAAGTGCTCTGGCAGTTGTCTCGAGCCGACGAAGCCTTGGCTGTTTTTCGGCTTGGACTCAGCCAAGATCCCCAAAATGCAGTGTTAAGGGAGACCTTGGCGCGACTTGGCATTGCTCGAAAAGCTGTGTTGTCCGACCCCTTGTCTGAGGCACTGGGTCCTTCTGGCTCGCCTTAATCCACTCATTTGAAATTTTCAGCATACGCTGCGAGCTGCGTCTTGGCCCTGCTTACAGG
>JAYNLI010000065.1:0-5030 GCA_038111655.1 Bordetella sp. | reverse complement strand
GTTGTCCGGGCCTTTTTCGGCAAAAACATGCAGTGCGCTGGTAAGGATTTTGAGGCGTGTTTTCTCCCGCCTGACAGCGCCGACTCGAGTTCGGTGGTTGACGGTGGATTTACCGGCGTTGGGCATGGGCGTGGGGTGGGCTCGGCAGCAGGGATGACATGCGACTTAAGGGAAAGTCCCTATCAAATTAGTCACTTTGTCAGGTTGACGATATTAGCATCAATGCCACAATCGCTGAAAGGTTTTTAAACAAACACCAAAAAGGAATGTACGCATGCTACCTGAACAACAGTTGGATTCCATGAGTCAAACCCGTCGTGACGTGCTTCGCGCCGGAGGTGCGTTGACGTTGCTGAGCGCCTCAGGACAAGCGCTAGCGGCCAATGGCCGAACCGTGCGTATCGGTTGGGTATCCCCCCGCACGGGCCCCTTGGCGCCGTTTGGTGAGGTCGATTAGTTTGTTGAGCAGGGCGTGTTGGCAGCCATCAAGAATGGTGTGAAGATTGGCGGCAAGACGCACGCCGTGGAAATCGTGGCCAAAGACAGCCAGTCCAACCCCAACCGGGCGGCTGAGGTGGCGGCCGATTTGATTCTCAAGGACAACATCGACATCATGGTCACGGGGGGCACGCCTGAGACCACCAACCCGGTCGCTGACCAGTGTGAACTCAATGGGGTGCCTTGTATTTCCTCCACTTGCCCCTGGCAGGCATGGTTTTTTGGGCGAGGGGGCAATCCCAAGCAAGGGTTTGAGTGGACGTACCATTTCTTCTGGGGCCTTGAGGACATCATTGCAACGTTCACCAATATTTGGAAGACGGTACCCAACAACAAGGTGGTGGGTTTGCTGCTTCCTAACGATGGCGATGGTGCCGCTTGGGGTGACCCCAAACTGGGGTTGCCTCCTGCCCTCAAAGCCATGGGCTTTACCGTTGTTGATCCGGGCCGCTACCAGGCGTTTCAGGCTGATTTCAGCGCCCAAATCTCGGCATTCAAAAAGGCCGGCGTTGAGGTGGTTGCTGGGGTGCCCACGCCGCCCGACTTCAAAAACTTCTGGACGCAAGCGCGGTAACAGGGCTTTAAGCCCAAGTGTGTGACCATGGGCAAGGCCATCGCCTTTCCGGCCGCCGTTGACGCTCTTGGAGACGCGGCAGATGGGTTGTCGCAAGAGTTGTGGTGGACGCCCGTTAACCCGTACAAGAGTTCACTCAATGGCCAGAGTTCGAAGGCGATGACTGCGGCTTACGAACAACAAACCAAGCGGCAGTGGAACGGTGCGCTGGGCTACTCCCATGCGAATTTCGAAGTGGCAATTGACACCCTCAAGCGCACCAAAAATATCGACGACAAAGCCAGTATTCGTGACGCGCTTGCAGCGACAGACCTCAAGACCATGGCTGGCCCAGTCAGTTGGAAAGGTGGTCCGCTCAACCCAGTGAAAAACGTCTGCCGCATGCCCTTGGTCAGTGGGCAGTGGGTGAAGGGAGCCCATCCAAAATACAAATACGACCTGCTGGTAGTTAATAACGAGACGGCACCAGAGATTCCGCTGCAAGCCAAGCCTAAAGCCATTCCATACTGATTGTTACGGTGCAAGCACGGGCTGCGTCGATGCTCGAGGTGAGGGCCGTTAGCAAAAGCTTCGGTTCGCTTCGGGTCATCGACGATCTCAGTTTTTCGGTAGAGCGCGGGGAGGCATTGGGCGTACTTGGCCCCAATGGCGCCGGCAAAACGACGCTGTTCAATTTGATCAGTGGCGACCACATGGTGGACCATGGCGCGGTGATTTTCGGTGGGCGTGACATCAGCCGTCTGCCCCCGCATCAGCGATGCAGGCTTGGCATCGGTCGCTCGTATCAAATCGCCCTTCCGTTTGAAGGCTTGACGGTGTTCGAGAACCTGCTGGTTGGCGCTCGGTTTGGCGGTGGCATGGCGCAGCAAGACGCGGCGGCCGAGTCTTGCGTTGATATTTTGCGGCGGACCGGGCTTTTGGGTCAGGCCAACCGATTGGCCGCCTCGCTGACGCTACTCGACCGCAAGCGGTTGGAGTTGGCGCGCGCCATGGCCACACAACCCGAGTTGATTTTGCTTGATGAAATTGCCGGCGGCCTGACGGAGAGGGAAGCGCAACAGTTGGTTGAAGTTGTCAAAGGAATTCATGCCTCTGGCGTCACCATTATTTGGATTGAACACGTGGTGCACGCACTGATGGCCGCGGCCACCCGCTTGTTGGTGATTAATTTTGGTCAGAAGTTAATCGAGGGTGAGCCCCGCGCGGTGATTGAAAGCCCCGAGGTGCGTAGGGTGTACATGGGAATTGAGGTATGAGCGCGCTTCAGGTTCATGGCCTGGAGGCGTGGTACGGCGACTTTCAGGCGCTGTTTGGTATCGATTTTGAAATCGATGCAGGCGAGACCGTTGCAGTCATCGGCGCCAACGGCGCGGGTAAGTCGACGTTTCTCAAGTCAATCGCTGGGCAGATTCGCGGATTGTCGCAAAGCGTGATGTTCGGCGGTCAAGCCATTGGAGATTGGGCGTCTGATCGTGTGGTGCGTGCGGGGATTGCCATGGTTCCCGAGGGACGAAAACTTTTTCCCAGCCTGTCGGTTGAAGAAAACTTACTGATGGGGACATTTGCCCAACGGCATGGCCCGTGGACATTGGCGCAGGTCTACGAGCTGTTCCCGGCCTTGCAAGAAAAAGCCCGCGTGCCTTCGACGGCCCTCTCCGGAGGGCAGCAACAGATGGTGGCCATTGGTCGAGCACTGATGGCTAACCCTACGTTGTTGCTGTGCGACGAAATTTCGCTCGGCTTGGCCCCAGCAGTCATCAAAGACATATACGCTGCCTTGCCTGCGATATGTGCGGCGGGAACGGCGGTGGTGGTGGTGGAGCAAGACATTGACATGGCATTACGAGCCTCGGACCGGTATTACTGTTTCATGCACGGTCGGGTTTCGCTGTCGGGTGCATCACATCTTGGTGTGAAATCAGAGATTTCCGCCGCTTACTTTGGCACAGAATCGGGTGCGCCATGATTGAGTGGTTAGACACGTTGATCCAGGGAACGCTGCTCGGTGGGCTGTATGCGCTTTTTGCTGTTGGTTTGTCCATCACGTATGGGGTGATGAGAATTGTCAACATCGCGCACGGTGATTTCATCGTTTTGGCCAGTTACATTACATTGCCCGTGGTGGGGCTATTTGGCTTGCATCCGTTTTTGGCCATGCCGATCGTGGTGGCGTTACTCGCCGTTATTGGGTACCTGCTGCAAACGTCGTTGCTCAATCGCACGTTAGGCGGCGATTTGTTGGCGCCGTTGTTGGTGACTTTTGGTTTGTCCATCGTCATTCAAAACGGTTTGCTTCAGTTGTTCTCAGCGGACTCTCGGGCCATTCAAATTGGTGAACTGCAAATTGCCAGCTTGCAACTGGGCGCTGGGCTGGCCATTGGGTGGTTTCCGTTAATTGTGTTTTTGGTGGCGCTGGGTTTGACCGCTGGGGTTGCCGCCTTATTCGCATACACCCGCCTTGGGATGTCGTTGCGCGCCACCTCGGACGATCCCGACACCGCCGGTCTGATGGGCGTGCGCGCCAAGCACATTTACGCGGTGGCGCTTGCATTGGCCTTTGCGCTGGTGGCCGTTGGGGGCGTTTTCTCCGGTATTCGAACCACGTTTACGCCAAGCACGGGGCCGATTTCGCTGCTGTACGCCTTTGAGGCGGTGGTCATTGGTGGATTGGGTTCGCTGTGGGGAACCTTTGCCGGGGCGGTGATTTTGGGTGTAGCCCAAGCGATTGGCTCAAAACTGGATTCCGGCTACGGCATTTTGGCCGGTCATGTCGTGTTTTTGTTGGTTCTGGTGTTTCGGCCCCAAGGCCTGTTTCCGAGGACCCGCGGATGACAACTTACACCATTGAACGCAGCACAGCAGCGAGTCGCACGGCGCTGTGGGCGGCGGCCGTTTGCATTGTGTTGTTGTACAGCATGCCTTGGTGGGCAACGGCAAGCCAGATGCGTGCGGCGATTGAGATTATTTGCTTTGTGGTGATTGCCCAAATGTGGAACCTGATGGCGGGTTATGGCGGCATGATCTCCGTCGGGCAACAGGCTTTTGTTGGGCTTGGTGGGTACGCTTTGTTCTTGTTTGCTCAGCACCTCAAAATTCACCCTTTTTTGGCTTGGCCGCTGGCAGGCTTGACGACCGCGCTGGTTGCCATTCCTCTCGCCAAATTGGTGTTTCGCATGCGCGGCGGCTATTTTGCGATTGGAACGTGGGTGGTGGCCGAGGCACTGCGCATCGCGATTTCGAACATTCAATTGCTTGGGGCAGGGTCTGGTCAAAGTTTGACGGTGATGGTGCGCGTGCCTCAACCGTTTCGCTCTGACATGACCCTGTGGCTGGCCTGTACCTTGTTGTTGGGTTGTTTGGCTGGCATTTATTTTTTGTTGCGGTCACGCTTTGGGCTGGGGCTTACCGCACTGCGCGACAGTGAGGCCGCGGCAGCGAGTCAAGGCGTGGCCGTAGACCGGCTCAAACTGCAGGTCTACGTGCTCTCAGCCCTTGGCACGGGCTTGGCAGGCGCGCTTTACTATTTAAGCGCGCTGCGTATCTCGCCTGGCGCTGGATTTGATATCACGTGGGTGGTGGCCGCAACTTTCATCGTGGTCATTGGCGGCATCGGTACGTTGGAAGGCCCCCTTATCGGCGCTGCCGTATTTTTTGGTCTGCGTTGGCTCTTGGCAGACTACGGTGTGTGGTACTGGCTGGTGTTAGGCGGGTGCGCCATTGGTGTGATGGTGATGTTTCCCAAGGGGGTATGGGGCTATGTGCAGCACCGCTACCAGTGGCACCTCTTTCCCGTGCAGTACCGTATCAAAATTAAGTAAAAACCCTGATGGGCCTTCATCTTTTTGGTGGCTTTGTCATATTGACAGTTTGACCAAATTGGGGCCCAATCTGAGCATTCGTTGACAGGAGAAAACCATGACTGAACTCGCGTCCGCCGTCCGCTCGACCGCTAAAACAC
>JAYNLI010000064.1:532-5121 GCA_038111655.1 Bordetella sp. | reverse complement strand
TCTTACAGGTGCCTTACCTTCTTGAAACTCAGATTCAGTCTTACCGGCAATTTTTACAGGCTGAGATCTCGCCCGATAAGCGCGAAAAAGACGGCCTTCAGGCCGCCTTCAGTTCTATCTTCCCCATTGTCAGCCATAACGGTTTTGCCCGGCTCGAGTTTGTGAATTACCAGCTCGGCAAGCCCGCATTCGATGTTAAAGAATGTCAGCAGCGAGGCCTAACCTATGCAGCACCTTTGCGTGCACGTGTAAGGCTTGTCATCATGGACCGTGAGGCAGCAAAACCCACCATTAAAGAAGCTCGTGAGAACGAAGCTTACATGGGCGAAATGCCACTCATGACCGATACCGGTTCCTTCGTCATTAATGGAACCGAGCGCGTCATCGTCAGTCAGTTGCATCGGTCGCCTGGCGTGTTTTTTGAGCACGACCGGGGTAAGACCCACAGCTCGGGCAAGCTCTTGTTCTCGGCGCGCATTATTCCTTACCGCGGATCGTGGCTCGACTTCGAGTTCGACCCTAAAGACATTCTTTACTTCCGAGTTGACCGTCGTCGCAAGATGCCCGTCACCATACTCATGAAGGCACTCGGACTCTCGCCCGAGCAAATTCTTGCGAACTTCTTTAGTTTCGATCACTTTGCCCTTATGCCCGATGGCGCTCAAATGGAGCTTGTCCCCGAGCGACTAAAAGGCGAACAGGCGCGCTTTGACATTGCCGATAAAGACGGCACAATTTTGGTGGCTCGCGACAAGCGTATTAACGCCAAGCACATTCGTGACATTGAAAAAGCCGGTCTTAAACGTGTCTCGGTGCCTGACGATTACCTCTTGGGCCGAATCATCTCAGTGAATCTGGTGGATGTAGAGACAGGCGAAATCGTTGCCAAGGCCAATGATGAAATTACCGAACAGCTCCTTGTTCGCCTGCGGGATTCGAAGATTCGCGATATTCCTACCCTTTACGTGAACGACCTCGATCACGGCGCATACATCTCTGCCACCCTAAGGCTCGATGAAACACCCGATCCCCTATCGGCCCGGGTTGCCATTTACCGCATGATGCGTCCGGGTGAGCCTCCCACCGAAGATGCTGTAGAGGCCCTATTTAATCGACTGTTCTTTAGTGAAGACTCTTACGACCTTTCCAAGGTCGGGCGCATGAAATTTAATCGCAGACTCAGTCGCGAGGATGTCCTTGGTTCAGCTGTGCTGACCCACGAAGATATTCTCGACACCATTAACCTACTCGTTGGACTGCGTAACGGTCGCGGCGAAGTCGACGACATCGATCACCTTGGTAATCGACGTGTGCGCTGTGTTGGTGAGCTTGCTGAAAACCAGTTCCGGTCGGGCCTTGTGCGTGTTGAGCGCGCTGTTAGAGAGCGGCTCGGACAGGCGGAAGCCGACAACCTTCAGCCCCACGACCTCATTAACAGCAAGCCTATTTCTGCAGCAATCCGCGAGTTTTTTGGGTCATCGCAGCTCTCGCAGTTTATGGACCAGACCAACCCCTTGTCTGAAATCACCCACAAGCGGCGTGTCTCAGCGCTTGGACCGGGGGGCCTTACCCGTGAGCGAGCAGGCTTTGAGGTCCGTGACGTACACCCCACGCACTACGGCCGAGTCTGCCCCATTGAAACGCCCGAGGGCCCAAACATTGGTCTTATTAACTCCCTGGCCCTTTATGCCCGCCTTAATGACTACGGCTTTCTTGAAACGCCTTACCGCAAGGTTGTTGATAGCCGTGTGACCCACGAGATCGATTACCTCTCCGCGATTGAAGAGGGTCGTTATGTCATTGCGCAGGCTAATGCGGCAGTCGATGGCTCGGGCAAGCTGCAAGGGGACCTCGTCTCGGTACGTGTGAATGGCGAGACCACGCTGTCGGGCCCGGAAAAGGTCGAGTACATGGACGTAGCGCCTTCGCAGATTGTGTCCGTGGCGGCTTCGCTCATTCCTTTCCTTGAGCACGACGATGCCAACCGAGCGCTTATGGGTTCAAACATGCAACGTCAGGCCGTGCCCTGTCTGCGACCCCAAAAGCCTTTGGTCGGAACCGGGGTCGAGCGCACCTGCGCCGTTGACTCGGGCACCGTGGTTCAGGCCCAGCGGGGCGGCCTTGTTGATTACGTGGATTCGCGCCGTATTGTGATTCGAGTCAACGACAACGAGGCCTCCGCTGGCGAATCCGGCGTGGATATTTACAACCTCATTAAGTACTCACGCTCCAACCAGAACACCAACATCAATCAACGACCGCTCGTTAAGCGTGGCGACAAGGTTGAGCGAGACGATGTGGTTGCCGATGGTGCTTCGACCGACCTCGGCGAGCTTGCTCTTGGTCAAAACATGCGTGTGGCCTTCATGCCTTGGAATGGTTACAACTTCGAGGACTCCATTCTCATTTCTGAGCGTGTTGTGGCAGAAGACCGCTATACCTCAGTTCACATTGAAGAACTCTCTATCTTCGCTCGCGACACCAAGCTTGGCCCCGAGGAAATCACGCGAGACATTTCCAATCTCTCGGAAAATCAGCTTGCACGCCTTGACGAGTCTGGCGTTGTTTACATTGGCGCAGAGGTGCTAGCGGGTGATGTTCTGGTGGGCAAGGTCACGCCAAAGGGCGAGACCCAGCTTACTCCCGAGGAAAAACTGCTGCGTGCCATCTTCGGTGAGAAGGCTTCGGACGTGAAAGACACGTCTTTGCGTGTGCCATCTGGCATGAGTGGCACTGTCATCGATGTTCAGGTCTTTACACGCGAAGGCATTCAGCGTGATAAGCGAGCACAGCAAATTATTGATGATGAGCTTGGCCGCTTCCGAAAAGACCTTAACGATCAGCTTCGCATTGTTGAAGTCGATATGTTCCAGCGTATTGAAAAGCTTCTTATTGGCCAGGCGGCCAACGGTGGACCGAAGAAGCTTGCAAAGGGCACGGCTATTACCGCCGACTATCTCGCCGATATCGACAAACACCACTGGTTTGATATTCGCTTGGCCGATGAATTGGCAGCGGGTCAGCTCGAGTCTCTTAAAGAGTCTCTTGACCAGAAACGTCACCAGTTCGACCTTGCCTACCAAGAAAAGCATCGCAAGCTTACTCAGGGCGACGAACTGCCACCGGGTGCTTTGAAGATGGTGAAGGTTTATCTGGCTGTGAAGCGTCGTCTTCAGCCAGGCGACAAGATGGCAGGCCGCCACGGCAACAAGGGCGTTATTTCTCGCATCGTTCCGGTCGAAGATATGCCTTACATGGCCAATGGCGAGGCCGTTGATATTGTCTTGAACCCCTTGGGCGTTCCATCACGAATGAACGTGGGCCAGATCCTTGAAACTCACCTTGGATGGGCGGCCAAAGGTATTGGTCAGCGAATTGGTGACATGCTTGCCAAGCAGTCAGCCACCAATGAAATTCGCGGCCTGCTTGAAAAGGTCTACAACGCCAGTGGCAAGCCAGAGGAGGTCAAGAGCCTAACGGACCCCGAACTTCTTGAACTTGCCAAGAACCTTACCGATGGCGTTCCGTTTGCCACGCCAGTCTTTGATGGCGCCACCGAAAACGAGATTCGCGAGATGTTAAAGCTTGCCTATCCCGACGAATTGGCGACCCTTATGGGGCTTACCGAGACCCGAACCCAGGTTCAGCTCTACGACGGCCGCACGGGTGACGCTTTCGATCGACCCACAACGGTGGGTTACATGCACATGTTGAAGCTCCACCATTTGGTGGATGACAAGATGCATTCCCGATCCACAGGGCCTTACTCTTTGGTCACCCAGCAGCCCTTGGGTGGTAAGGCGCAGTTTGGTGGTCAGCGCTTTGGTGAGATGGAGGTCTGGGCGCTTGAGGCTTATGGCGCCTCTTACACGCTTCAAGAAATGCTTACCGTTAAGTCGGACGACGTCTCTGGTCGAACCCGGGTCTACGAAAACATTGTCAAAGGCGATCACGTCATTGACGCTGGTATGCCCGAGTCCTTTAACGTCCTGGTCAAAGAAATTCGATCCCTCGGAATCGACATTGACCTTGAGCGCCATTGATTTGCTAAAAGGGAAGACACGCTATGAAAGCCCTACTCGATTTATTTAAGCAGGTTCAGCAAGACCAGCAATTTGATGCCATCAAAATTGGCCTTGCATCGCCCGACAAAATTCGTTCCTGGTCCTTTGGTGAGGTGAAGAAGCCCGAGACCATCAATTACCGAACCTTTAAGCCTGAGCGAGATGGCTTGTTTTGCGCCAAAATTTTTGGCCCGGTGAAAGATTACGAATGCCTCTGCGGGAAATACAAGCGCCTTAAGCATCGTGGCGTCATTTGCGAAAAGTGCGGCGTTGAAGTCACCCTGGCGAAGGTAAGGCGTGAGCGCATGGGGCATATCGATCTCGCCAGTCCTACCGCACACATTTGGTTCTTAAAGTCCTTGCCCTCGCGCATGGGCATGGTCCTTGACATGACTCTGCGGGACATCGAGCGTGTTCTTTATTTCGAGGCCTTTGTTGTTGTTGAGCCTGGTATGACGACTTTGAAGCGCGGTCAGATCATGTCGGAAGACGACTACCTTGCCAAGGTCGAGCAGTATGGCGATG
>JAYNLI010000064.1:0-522 GCA_038111655.1 Bordetella sp. | reverse complement strand
CCAAGCGGCTTAAGGTGCTTGAAGGCTTCCAGAAGTCGGGCGTTAGGCCAGAGTGGATGATTATGGAAGTGCTTCCGGTTCTTCCGCCCGAGTTGCGTCCTTTGGTCCCCTTGGATGGCGGGCGCTTTGCAACCTCCGACCTGAATGACCTCTACCGCCGTGTTATTAATCGAAACAATCGTCTCAAGCGCTTGCTGGAACTGCGCGCCCCCGAGATTATCGTTCGTAACGAAAAGCGTATGTTGCAAGAGTCGGTTGACTCTCTGCTCGATAACGGCCGTCGTGGCAAGGCCATGACAGGTGCGAATAAGCGCGCCTTGAAGTCCCTGGCCGACATGATTAAGGGTAAGGGCGGCCGCTTCCGTCAGAACCTTCTCGGTAAGCGGGTGGATTACTCGGGCCGATCCGTCATTGTTGTGGGTCCAACACTTAAGCTGCACCAGTGTGGTCTGCCCAAGCTCATGGCTCTCGAGCTCTTCAAGCCCTTTATTTTTAACAAGCTCGAGCTGCGTGGTATGGCCA
>JAYNLI010000063.1:0-5177 GCA_038111655.1 Bordetella sp. | reverse complement strand
ACGGGCGCTTCTAGCATCCCTGCTTTGTTGGCGGCTCGTAGTGCTAGGCGTGAAGGCAGGGCAGCGGCAGAAGAGTTGCGTGCCCTTGGCGCACCTTTGCGTGCAGAAGCAGAAGCCTTGCGTCGGCAAGCTACAACAGGTGGTCTAACGCCACAGCAAGCACGGCAAGAAGAAGCACGCCGAGCGTCTATGCGTCAGGCGGCATCCACCCGTGGCGCAACTACTGGCACACAGCAAGCCATGATTGAGAACACCTTAGCTAGAGAGCGTGCAGGCTTGGCTGAAACAAACCTTAATAACGCTATTCGGCAGCTTAACCTTGCCAATGCCTACGATGAAGCGGCGATTAGGGCAAAGTTGCAGTCGGATACGCAAGCATCAAACATTTTGGCAAGCATTATTGGTGATCTTGTGAGAACAACGGCAGGGCAGCCAAGAGGACGGGCAGGCGGTCAAGTAGAAATGCAACCCGCAATGACTGAACAACCCGTTACTCGTCGCCCAGAGGTGAGATAAATGGCTGAGTTAGCCCAAACCATTAACAAGGCCAATGAGCCGCTTGGCTTTAGCCGAATAGCGGCTGAAAAGTCTCCAATCAAACGCTCGCAAATGGCAAGACAGGCCCAGCCTGAAATACTGCGTCAAGAATCAGAGGCCCGTCGTCAAAAATCTGAGGCAGAAATTGGTGCTAAACGCCGACAAGTTGAAGAAGAAGCGCAAGTTGAAGAGCGTTTTGCCGCTGGCATGGGTGAGGCTAACCGTCAATTGCAAGGTGTAATGGATCAAGCACCTGTCCGTCGAGTTGAAGATTTTGACCCAAATGCAGGATTAGAACTTGCCGCAATGACAGCGTTGCTTGGTGCCTTTGCTGGCTCGGTAAGTGGTCAAGCAGCCTTAACGTCAATGAAGGGCATTACAGAGGGTTATCGTGCAGGCAAACAAGACCTTTATGAGCGCTCTGTAAAAGAGTTTGAGTCTGAACTACAAGCCTATAAGGACAAAGTTTCTAACGCAAAAAGCGTGTACGAAATGGCCATGAAAGAAGAGGCGGCTAGGCGTGGTGCTGGTATAGCACGCTTGAAAGCCTTTGCTCCTGAGCTACAAGATAGCGTTGCCGCTGCCCACTTGCGGGTTGATGACCTAAAAAGCTATGGGTCTGCTATCAAAGAGATGGAAAAGCTAGGCGAACAAATGAGCCTTAAGGCTTTTGAGGCAGGGATTAAGCCTAAAACATTAGCGCCTCGCTTAACGACAGTCGAAGGAGTTGATGAAAGTGGCAAAACAGTGCCCTTGGTGGTTGACGTAAATGCCGAAGGATTTAACCCATCCAACGTAAAAATCGGCGCTCCCGGCGTTATCGGGAAAGCACCGCCTAAAGCGGCACAAGCAGGTGTGCGTGAGCGTAGCTTTGCATTGCGTACATTTACTGCATTGGTGGGCGTTGTTCAAGACTTCAAAAACTTGCTTGATTCACCAGAAACCGCTGCAATGCCTGCCTTTTCTGGAATCATTGCCTCTGATCCGAATACTGTGCTTGGCAGTCTTACGGCGCTTGCTGCCCGTGATATGACCACAGAAGATGAGCGTGCCTTCCAACAGCTTAGTGAGCAGATTGCCGCATCATTAGCTAGGATTGAAGCGCAGGGTTTGGCCAGTGGCACAACACAGGCCAACATACGCTCTTTTGATGCATTGCGACCCAAGGCAGGCGATAAGGCGATCAACATGGCGCTTTATCTTGCACGCCTCAAGCAAGAAATTGACATTGGCTTGAAGGTTTTTGAAACCAATGCAGGCGCTAATCAGCAACAATTTGACATTATAAAGCAGCTAAAAGACGAAGTAGACGGTTTGCTCCCATACGATGTTGATGATGTACTTAAAATTTTGCCGGGTGGTCAGCGCAGCCTTAGTCAGTCTACGCAAGCCTTAATGCGTCAGCCTGCCTTGTTTGGAACCATTGTAGATAATCAACCCGAATCTTCTCGGCCTGCTGGCCAAACTCCACGGGAAGGCGATAAGTCAACTTCTCGCAGTGGTCGGCCTATTATTTTTAGAAATGGTGAATGGGAGTACGAATAATGGCCGCAGTTCCATTTGACGATTTGCCAGACCAAGTAACGCCTCGTAGACAACCTGTACCACGAGATGATCTCCCGCAGATTGGCGATATTGAAATGCCACGGCTTGATGCCGAGCCACGGCCACAACCACAACAGCGCAAAACACTTAAAGAGCGTGGCACAGAAATAGGCACTGCTGGTGGCTTAGGCGCTGCTTTAGGTGCCGTTTCTCCCGAATTGTTTACATTGGCTGGTGCTGGTGCTGCGGCCTTCCCACTAACTGCTCCTGCTGCCCCTTTTCTTTTTACCACTGGGCAAGCACTGCGAGGACAAAGACTTGCACAAACTGGCCTTGGTTTAGCTGGTGGACTAATTGGCGAAACGGGTGGGCAAATTGTAGAAGCCCGTGGCGGCACTCCTGCCGAAGCAGAGGTAACTCGATTTCTTGCTGGCACGTTTGGCCCTGAAGCACTGAGGCAGGCTGGTAGGGCGGGTGGTACGGTTGTCGCCCGTGGCTTGCAAGCACTAGGAGTGCCCGGGGCATCCAGAGTAGCAACCATTGGCCAGATGTTAGAGCGTGAAGCGGCGCAACCCGGCACAATGACTGCCGAGCAACGTGCGTTTATCCAGCAAAAAATCAATGAAATCCGTGGCGGCAAGTCCAGTCTTGAGGCACAAAAAGAAGTGGCCGATATGCTTGCTCGTACTGCCCAACAAAGGGTGTCTCAGGCCGAGCAACAGGCTTCTGCGCTAGAGCGACAGGCAGACGAGCTACTTACTGCTGCCCAAACTCGTGCAGGTCAGATTGATGCTAATACGCAACAGCGTATTGGTGCCCTGCAAAGCCAGTTTGAGAACGCCGCCATAGGGTTGCGGCAAGATGCAGAAACACGTGCGAGGCAGGCAGTGGAAGCAGGCCGCCAGCGTGCTAACCAGATCATGCAACAGGTGCAAGGCCAATCGCCACAGTTGCAGGCCGTTGCCCGTATTGATGCTGACCAAGCCATAGCGCAGGCACAGCAACAAGCCGACCAGATTGCAGCACAAGCGCAGCAAAAAATGGCCAGTTTGCGTGCTAAACGTCAACGATTGATACAAACAAGCGAAAGAAACTTGCAACGAGCGCAGTTCCAAGTCGGTGAGCCTAAGCGTATCAGTGACATTGGAACAGACATTCGACAAGGGTTCACTGGCGTTTTAGATAATTTGCGTGCTACACGGGCCAAAAATGCTGAAACTTATTCCGATGAAGCATTTGGCGAAGCGTTGCAAAAAGAAGCAGCAGGGGCACGAATCCAGCAAACTGGTGCGGCACAGAAGGCGGTGCAAGACATTAACGCAATGCTTGTTAACCCAGTGTCAGAGTTGGACAACGTGCCAGAGGGCGCTATACGCAAACAACTTGAAACCATAAGAGATACGTTACAAGGATTCCGTCGGGCACAACAAGAAGATGCGTTTGGGAATGTTGTTGATGTTGACGTTGCTCTTAAACCGTCTTTTCAAATGCTTGAAAACATTCGCAGAAATTTGCGTGACCGAGCATCGGGTTTACCCGCAGAAGGCTATGACGCTATTGGTCAACAACAGGCAGGAAAACTTGCCGCAATGGTCGAGGCCACTCAAAAAGAGTTTGCGCCTAAGTTTGCTGCTTTTTTAGAAAAGTACAAGATTGATTCTCAACCAATCAATCGGTTTATAAATAGCCTAGCTAAACGCATTACAGGGCGTGAAGAAGCTGATTTCGCTCAATTTGTAGTTGATCCCGCTAGTCTTGCTGACAATGTTTTTGCTTCAAGACAAGGTGTAATGCAACTGATTGAGACTGTTCCTCAGCAGGCTGAAACGATTGCCCGAAATTACGTTGCTAATACATTGCGAAATGCAGATGCGCCTGCTTTTCAAAGATTTCTTTCAGACCGCAAAACACAAGATTGGCTGGATTTATTTCCACGGCTACAGCAAGAGCTTATGGCTGGCGCACAGCGCCTTGGCATTGTTGAGCGACGATCAGCGGCTAGAGGTCAATTGGCACAGGCTTTGGGAGCAGAAATAGAGGCGCTTCCCGGGGTAACTGCAACTGCTGCTCGCCGTGCTGAAGAGCTTGGGACACGCACAGCAAAACGTCTTGAAAGTGCTGGCGAAACAAAAGTGCGTGATCTTACTTCTGCTGGTGAGCGACAGGCTCAAGAAGCCATTACTACTGGAGAACGTCAATTCCGTGAGATTACTGGTGGCGTAGAGCAACAGCTAGGCGCTTCTGCTAAAGCCGTTGAGCGCCAACAGCGTGCCCTTAGAGAGCAAGCCGAGCGTGCAGGCAAGGCAGAAGTCGGTGCGGCTGAAGAGGCGGCTACTGGGCTTACTAAAGAGGCGGCAGCACTTAGAAAGTCAGCGCAAGACACGGCTAACTTGCTGACCAGAGGCGATCAATCTGGGCCTGCTAGGGTGCGTGATCTTGTAATGTCAGAAAAGACTGACGAGCTTACCGAAACAGCCAAAGTCATTCTTGCTAACCCTGCTGGCAAAGAGCGTTTTGCTGATGCCGTATCGCAAGTGGTTGCTGACTTAGCGAGTTCCAGCCCGAAAACTGCTGCCGACAAATGGAAATACATTGGCGACAGGCTTATAGACGCTGGCTTGATTGACCAGCGTTTCAATCAACAGCTTGCAGGGCAGTTACAGGAAATTTTGATAACGCCTATAGATGCAGGGCAAAGGCTAACATTAGTTAAAAGCCTACTTAAAAACGCCATTGTGAGCTACGGTGGCCCTGCTGTGGGCCGTGGTGTTATGTCTTTAATGGAGGATGAAAATGCCGTTAACCAAGGGTTACAGTAAACAGTCTATTAGTAGTAACATTAGCAAGGAAATGAAGCGAGGCAAGCCGCAGAAGCAGGCGGTGGCCATTGCATTAAACACGGCACGCACAGCCAAGAAAGAGAGTCGCAAAGGTGGCAGAACAGCGAGATCGTAACTACGAGGAAATGCGTAACCCTGACCGTAATCTAAAGCAGGGTGCGCCGATGCCTGTACGCCAGAACAACGGCGGTGAGGTCATCATGCGTATGAAACGTGACAAACGCTCTGGGAGAAAGATGGAGCGATGAAGCGTGC
>JAYNLI010000062.1:0-5220 GCA_038111655.1 Bordetella sp. | reverse complement strand
GGCATGGCGCCCCAACCCATACCTCTTTTCCCCCTCGGGGCAGGTTTATTTCCAGACGGTCTTTTGGCGCTGCGAATTTTTGAGGTGCGTTACCTGGATATGGTGAAGCGCGCCTTGAAAGATAAGACGGGCTTTGGCGTGGTCTTGTTAAGTGAGGGTTCAGAGGTTCGGGCCCCTGACAAAACCGAGCGGTTTCATACAGTGGGCACCATGGCCGAAATTGTGGATGCCGATGCCCTGCAGCCCGCGCTTTTGCTTTTGCGTTGCCGTGGCGGAGAGCGCTTTCGTGTGGAGGCCAGTCATCAGGTGAAATATGGCTTGTGGATGGCCGATGCGGTGCCCATTGCCAATGACCCTGTTGAGGCCATTCCCCCAGATCTTCAACCCGCGGCGAACCGCTTGGGCCAGCTTATTGCCGCCTTTCAGAAAAAGGGCGCGTCCGACGAGCAAATACCTATTTACAGGCCGTATCGCCTAGACGAATGCGGCTGGGTAGCCAATCGTTGGGCTGAGATGCTGCCCTTTAGTATGACCCAGAGGCAAGGATTGCTTGAAGAGATGAACCCCGAGGCAAGACTGCGCGCGGTAGTGGCCAGCATGGGGGATTTGTTTGAGGGTTGAGCCCTAGTTACGGGTGGGCCAGCCAGTTTTCGATTTTTAAGGCGCTAACTCGCGAAAATTCCCCAAGATTTGCCATTACCAGGATTCGGCTAGTCGCTATCGCTTGGCTAGCGATTAATAGATCATTACCCCCGATGATTTTCTCTCTTGACTAAAGCTGGTGTCGGATCTCGGCGTAGAAATGATCACACGGCTTCTCCATTGCCAATATCTCAATTTGTCCCAGAATTTTATTGACCTGATAGGACAAGGTTTTAGAGCCTTTTTACGACATCAGTAACGCAACTCTGCTGAGGTAATGATTGAAACTGCGGTGTTTTCCTCACCTGAATCGCGAATCTTGATTGCTATTCTTCCTGAGGGGTTTCGAACCAAATCCGACACAATGTTTGTGCCCAGTAAAAAACGTTTTCGACTCATAAGTCGATATCTCTTTCCGGAGGCAACTCTGCGGAAATGTCCGGGAACTCTCCTTTGAGTTAGGGCGGGGTTGCGAGGGTAGCGAGTAACCCTACCCTCTTAATTGGATCGATAATTAGGCTACCTCTATCCTTTCGAATACTCGCTTCGCTCGTGTCAAGCTCAAATTCACGAGGTATACGCAGAGCCTGGTTACGACCGTTTCGGAAGATTTTAGTGAGACGTGCTGCAGTCATTGGGTTTGGCATAGGCCGAAACACATGCCAAAGTGTTGGTGTCGTCAAGAAAAAACTTAAAACAATCCCTTCAATCTTGGAGATTTAAATGAGCGACGTCGAAACTGACCGCATGAGACTCACCCGCGAGGCGTTAGAGGACATTGATGCTGGCTTGCATATTCCGCACGCTAAAGTTGAAGCTTGGGTTGAGCAACTTCGACAATCACATAAAGATGAACTCGCTTTCGGAGACAAAAAATTGACTTCTAAAGAATGTCTGAGCAAGGGTGCTTCGTTTCCTAAGTTGTAGGTATCTTTTTATCCCTTCATGCCCGCCTTCCTCCTTGACATCATCATCGCCATCACCATTCTTGAATGGCTTTTTCTGCGCCTCATGATTCCGCAGGGGTTGCTCCTCAGTTTATTGCCCGGTGTGTTTCTTGTTCTTGCCTTCAAAATCAACGCGCCTGAGGTCTTGTCGTGGCCTACAGTGCTTTGCCTGGCAATCGCGGGTATCGTTCATTTCATAGACATTTGTTATAGATTAAAAAGGAAGCGATGGTGAGGGAGTCTGCGCGAACGAAGGGTGTAACAAAGGGCGCAACTAAGGTTAAACCGAGGGGCACGACGAAGGGTGCGAAGGGGGCTGAGGAGAGTAGCGCTCCAAAGGCCCCGAAGAGAGGCGTTGTGGCCGCCGCAAAGTCAGTCGAGGCAAAGGATTTGTCGCGGCGCCTTGCCTACCCCTTTGCCGCTCTGGTCGGCCAGCACGAAATGCAGCGGGGCCTACTTATTGTCACGGTGGACCCCTTGGTGGGCGGCGTGCTTATTCTTGGCGACCGCGGCACCGGCAAAAGCACAGCCGTGCGAGCGCTTGCCGATGTTTTTCCTGCAATTCGGACGGTGAGAGGCTGCCCCTACCAGTGCGACCCAGCAAAAACCGCAGGGCTTTGTGTTGTCTGTTCGCCAGATGCGTCGGCTGAGTCTGCGGGACGTGCTTCGGCTGAGGCGCCCTCAAGGCCAGAATCGGGTCTTTCAAAATCACTGAAAACCCTACGCCCGGTTCCGGTGGTGGACCTTCCCCTGGGCTCGTCGGAAGATCGCGTGCTTGGGGCGCTTGATCTTGAAAAGCTTATGACCTTGGGCGAGAAGGCTTTTGAGCCGGGCTTGTTGGCAAAGGCCAACCGAGGCTTTCTTTACATTGATGAAATTAATCTGCTTGAAGACCATCTGGTGGACCTTCTGATTGATGCCGCCGCCTCGGGCGAGAACCGTATTGAGCGCGAGGGCTTAAGTATTGTGCATCCCTCGCGGTTTGTGCTGGTGGGTAGCGGCAACCCGGAAGAGGGTGAGCTTCGCCCTCAACTGCTCGACCGGTTTGGTCTGGCTGTGGAGGTGCGCACACCACGCGACCTTGACCTTCGCGTGCAGGTGGTCTTGCGTCGTGAGGCTTTTGAACGTGACCCTGAGGCCTTTTTGCAAGAGCATGCTCTCGCGCAGGCTGAGCTTCGTTCGCGCCTTGTCTCTGCGCAAAAGCGGCTTTCCAAAATTGAGTTACCTGCCTCGCTTTTGCGTCAGGCAGCAGACCTTTGCATGCGGCTGGGTACCGATGGCCTGCGTGGTGAACTTAGCCTTATTCGTGCAGCCAAGGCGGCCGCCGCGCTTGATGGCTTGAAGAAGGTGACCTTGGGTCTTTTGCGTGAGGTCGCACCCATGGCACTGCGCCATCGTTTGCGTCGTGACCCACTGGATGATACCGATGCCAGCGCCCGTGTGGCACGTGTTATGGACGAGGTGTTGGTTTAGGCCGCAGTGGTGAGTCAAAGCACCGAAGTTGTTCAAGGCGGTGATGCATATCAACGCTTAGAAGCTGACCATCCGATGGACGGGAACTCGCGCACTGAAGATATCTACTTCGCTGTTGCTGCGCTCGCCGCAGCACCCTGTGCCCTTGGTGGTTTATGGCTGCGAGGCTGGGCGGGTCCGCGGCGTGATGCCGTGCTGGCGCTTGCAGAAAAATTTATACAGGCGGCTCATCATGCGAAGCCTTTGCGTATCGCGCATCACACTGAGGCCGAGCAGTTGCACGATGGTCTTGATTTAACTAGCACCTTGCACGTAGGGCATCCTGTTGTTCGACCGGGGCTTATCCAACGTGCCAGTGGCGGGGTGATTCAACTGGCCATGGCCGAACGCGCCTCGCGGGCCTTGCAGTCGCAATTGACGGTGTTCTTGGATGTGCAAGACTTTGCCTTGCTAGCTTGTGACGAATCGCTTCCCGAGGAGGCGGGCCTCATGCCTGCATTGACCGATAGGCTTGGCCTTGGCCTTGACCTTCGAAACGAGGAAGGTTTGTGGCCCTCGGCAGGGGTCCTGACGGAAAGTCCTCTCGCTGAATACCTGGTGCGCAGCATTCCTAAAGCCGGGAAGGCGTGGCAGGGCGTAGCACTGAATGAAGATGTGTTGAAAGCGCTGACTATTGCAGCAGGCCAATTGGGGCTTGACTCGATGCGGCCTGTCTTTCAAGCAGCGAATTCCGCGCGAATTGTGGCTGCTTTGCAGGGGCGTAGCAAGGTCGATCACGATGACCTTGCCTCTGCCGTCCGGCTTTGTCTTTTGCCTCGTGCTACACGCCTGCCCAGCCAATCCTCAAGTGAAGTTGGCGATAAGTCGGACTCTCAGGCCGAAGAGGATGCGCAAGCAGAGCGGGACCTTCCAACCGATTATGAATCAATGAGCGATGAGTTAGATGGCCACGATAGCCAACCGGAGTCCACGGGGCCGATGGAAGGCCAGGGCATGCCCGATGCTTCCGGTGATCGGATTGTAGAGGCCGCCTTAGCAAGCCTCCCGCCCGACCTTCTTTTAAAGCTCGCTGCCTCATTGGTGGGTTCGCATGGTAAGTCGACTGGCCAGTCGGGCGCTGGTGCTGAGTCGTCAGCCGGGCGCGGTCGAGGCCGGCCCATTGGTGCCATAGCGCGCAAGCCGCGTTCGGGGGAGCGCCTACACTTACTTGCTACCCTACGCAGGGCGGCGCCCTTTCAGCGAATTCGGCAGATGGAGAGGGTGCGCCCCAATTCCTCGAGCACGCGAATTCTTCTTCGCGCGGACGACCTGCATGTCTGGCGTGAAAAAAAGCGTCGAGGAACAACCACTGTTTTTGTGGTCGATGCCTCGGGCTCCATGGCCTTGCAACGTTTGTCAGAGGCTAAGGGTGCAGTGGAGTTGTTGCTTGCCGATTGTTATGTGCGACGTGATCGCGTCGCACTGGTGTCTTTTCGAGGCACGGGTGCGGACCTTCTTCTTGCGCCCACACGTTCGCTTGTAGCGGCAAAGCGCGCCTTACAGGGCTTGCCCGGCGGCGGTGGAAGCCCTATCGCGGCAGGGTTTGAGGCTGCGGCGCGTCTGGTTCATAGCCTGCGCCGCGAGGGGGACAACACCGTGCTCGTGGTGCTTACCGATGGCAAGGCTAACTTGAGTCGAGATGGCAAACCGGGCCGCGAGCAGGCCTCGCTTGAAGCGAAAAGCCTGGCGCGTCAGCTGGCCGTGCTGGCCGATAAGCGACTTCTGATTGATACCTCGGTGCGCAGTGAAGCCATGGCCAATGAGCTTGCCAAGGCACTTGATGCCGTTTACCTTCCCATGCCTTTTGCTCAGGCCAAGGCGGTGGCTGACGTAGTAAAAGCAAGCGTTTAGTTTTACACTGTGACCATCTAAGTGACCAACTACAAGGAGGTCTCATGGCCACCATTTCTCTAGCGCATGCAAAGGCCGGTTTAAGTGAATTGCTGAATAAAGTGGAAAGAGGTGAGGAAGTTGTTATTACCCGTCGGGGACAGGCCGTTGCACGTCTCCTTCCCATTCAAAAGCCCAAGCAGGGGCTTCGCTCACTCCAGGCATTTAGGAGTCAGACACCAAAGGCGATTAGGCTGAGCATGGAGGTATTAGTCGAACTGCGTGACGA
>JAYNLI010000061.1:0-5239 GCA_038111655.1 Bordetella sp. | reverse complement strand
CCCTTTGCATCAAGCGTCATTGCAGATTCCTCCAGTCCAAAACCATTTTTAGGCAATCCACATCATCGAAGGCCTGGGTGTAAGCCTGTGAGGCCTCGTTTGCTGGACGGCTGTGTGTGGCAAGGCGATCAAGTGAAAGCTTTCCATCCTCAACCAGGCAACGTACGGCAAGCATATCGTCGGGGTGCCACTGGGCAGCCACGCGAATTCGGGCCTCACGAAGGAAGGCGGGAACAAAATTCATGGCGAGCGATTCGGTGTAGAAACCGGCAAGAACAAGCTCGCCGCCGGGTGCTAGATGCGAAACCCAATCGTTAAAACTTGGTGCATGGCCACTGACATCCACAATGGTTCGAAACCGCTGGCCTTTGCTGTCTTCCGGCAATGACACCCGATAGCCCTGAGCACCTGCATGCCGCGCCAGGTTCACTTCCCAGACCAAAGGATGCCCACCAAGGGCAACCGTAAGGCGCGCAACCAAACGCCCAAGCGTTCCGTGACCAACCACCAAATCGGGTAACGCCTCGCGACGAATAGCGTGATGGGCGGTGGCCGCAAGCGCAAATAAGACAGCCTGCTCTTTCAGGTCCTCGCGAAGACTGACAAGCCGTGTGGCAGGCACAACCAGCTGCTCGCCAGCTCCACCAAAAAGACCGCGCACAGGGCCCCAGCAACTGGCGCCGGGTACAAACACCGTGTCGCCCTTTTTTAAACCAGATACCGCAGAGCCCAGCTCAATAACCTCAGCCACTGTTTCATAGCCAGGTACGAGGGGGTACCCCATGCCTGGGAAACTTGGCATTTCTCCGGTGTAGAAAAGTCGCTCGGTCCCGGTGCTAATGCCGCTGAATAGGGTTCGCACAACAACGTCCTGCGAACCGGGCTCGCTTAGCGCAAGCCTGCGCCAGTCCAGGGTTCGGGGTGCTTCGAGCACCACTGCTTGAGCAGATCGTTGTGTCATTTTTTTGTTACTTTTTATTTGTCTAGCAAACTATACAGTTTCAATCCTATTCTTTTCAGCAGACTTGTCAACGGGGGTTGACGATTTTTTGTCAATCTGTCTATGACGTGGCTGCCCCTACTGGTGCATAAGCCCGCATCAGGCCCGTCTGCAGAGGTAAGCGAGTAGGAATGGTCTCGATTCGGGTAAATCCGGCCTCAGCCAAGAGCCTGGCCAGTTCCTGAGGGGTTCGGGCACGCCCTTTTCCCATGGCCAGAAGGTAAAGACCAAAATAGGCATCCCCCATGGCCTCGGCGCCTGGCGTCCCAGACATTGGCTCGGCCAACAAAAGCCACCCCCCTTGGGCAGTAAGTGCGTGACGGGCCGACTTCAAAATGGTGAGAACGCGCTCATCACTATGGTCGTAAAGCACCCGCACCAAACTTATGAGGTCGGCACCTGTTGGAACAGGGTCCGAGAAGAAGCTTCCACCGTGAAAACTTATGCGCCCATTCAGTCCTGCAGGGGCAAGAACGCTGCGTGCCTTCTGAACCACAGCAGGAAGATCGAACAACATAAGACGCAGCCTGGGGTGGGCCTTGGCAACAGCAGATAAGAAAGCGCCCTGTCCACCACCCATATCGAGCAGACAACAATGCTTAGAAAAATCGTAAGCTGCGAGCACCTGCTCGGCCACCAGAGGCTGCGAGGCCGCCATAAGCTCGGAGTAGTCCGAGACCTGCTGAAGCGTTAGGGCGGGGCCTGTGGCTTTGGGCTGACTGGGCTCGCCCATACTCTCGCGGGTGTAAGCCCAGTATTCACGCAACCGGGTTGTCTTTGAAGGGTCACGCAGTAACACCACAGGGTCCGCGAGATCTTGATAAACCGACTTGTGGTGCATCACCATAGCGGTAATGGCTTTGTTACCCGCCACGACAGCGCCCAACATGCCGAACCCAATGAAGGCTCGAGGATCCGCATGAGAAACAGAGGTCGTTGGGGCTTCAGGCGATTGGGAGGCTTGGGGCGGCGAGGGCGAGGGGGACCCAGTGACCTCGCCGACAGGTGCCGTGCGCCACTCTAAGAGATCAAGGGCAACAGCCGCGCGTATAAGAACCTCAAAACTACGGTCGTTCAGGTCGAGTTCCTTCTGAAGGTCCATGGCGCGGCATGGGCCTTCAGCTAGTTTTTCGAAGATTCGGAGCTCAACGCAAGACAGTAAAACCTGGCTGTAGCTAAAGCCCGCAACAAGATCAAAAAGACGCCGCGACTGCAGGCGAGCAATGGACCGTAGGCCTGGAATAGCAAGTACCCAACGATGAAACCGCGGGTTTGCAAGCAGACGGTCGCGCAGGCCAGGCCAGTTCATCGTGGGATTGTGTTGAAGGCTTCACCCCACCTGGCTGCAGCGGCAAAGAGACAAAAGGCCTGAAGGCTATTCATAGCCATTACGAATGAAGCGAAGACCGACGCTCGACCTTGTGCGGGCCCTCGGTGGGCACCAAGCGCTGCGACTCGTGCATAACAAGCCCGCGCAGCTTAGCGGCGCCGTTGCAGGCAGGAATACTTTCTATGGCCTGCTGCATCAATTGATCGAAGAGTGCAACAGCTCCATCAAGACCCAATAAGGTTGCGGCACTGGGCCGATCGTGGGCTTGGTCCTGGCCCGGGGGTTTACCAAGCAGGCTGGCATCGCCCATCACATCGCGAATATCGTCGGCCACTTGATAGGCCTCGCCCAGACAGTCACCCAGCGTCTTCCAAGCAGAAGAGTCCATGCCTGCCGCCGCAGCACCACCTGCCGTTGCCGCTGTAAAAAGCGAACCGGTTTTCGCCCGCTGGTAATCGGCCAGCACAGCGTGCGACTCGCACTCCCAGGCCTGACCAGCCACAATGCCAAAGGGAGGGCCCACTGACTGATCCAACATGGCGGTTAACTCAGGAAGACGTTCCAGGTACTTGGGCTTACAGCCCACCAAGACACGAAAGGCAAGAACAATAAGAGCGTCACCCGCAAGAACGGCAAGCCTTTCGCCGTAGGCTATATGCACAGAAGGCTGACCACGGCGTAAATCCGCGTCATCAAAACAAGGCAGGTCGTCGTGTACCAAGGAGGCGCAATGCATTAGTTCAAGTGAAGCCCCATAGCTCTCTGAAAGCCTGGGGTCATCGTCACCACAGGCCAGCGCCACCGCCATACAAAGCTTAGGACGAATACGAGCACCACCGGGAAAAACGGCATGGCGCATGGCCTGACCAAGCTTAGGCGGCGAGCCCTTGGCCTCAGCCGCAACCAGGCTTGCCTCAAGCACGTTTTCAATTCGTTGCAGCATCTCCATGGTGGGCCTTCCTTTCTTCGTCACGCTTAAGTCACCTGTATATGTCATTTATACGTGACAATAAGTAATGACAGTCAGAGTAGACACTTGAACATGTCCCGTCAACCCGCTTACGCAAAAATTTCAATGCCTGATGGGCTGGAGGCCTTTGATCTCCAGGTTCAGGGCTGTTCTTGGTCGGGCTGGCGATCAGCGAAGCAGGTGGTACCCGGAAGCCCAACGCAGGCCGCCAGCCTTCATGGCAGCGCGGACGTGGCTTCCCAAAAAAGGGCGCCAGAATATGCTCAAAGCCCAGTGGTGCTTCTGCTGCATGGCACGGGTGGCAGCCGCGTGTCTTGGCGGCCGGTTCTAAATGAACTGCTAAAAAGTCACAGTGTGGGCCCTAGCAGCCAGGCTGACCTGCAGCTTTTAGTTCCCGACCTGCCCGGCCACGATGCCACCCACTGCACTCGCCATTCCACCCATGGACTGCGCGAAATGGCCAATGACCTGCAGTCCCTTCTTCAGGAGCTTGAGGTCCAACAGGTGGATCTGGTCGTGAGCCACTCAGCCGGAGCAGCGGTGGCCATCTGGCTCTCTCTGCTTGGCGTACCCATTAAAAAAATTCTTGGTGTTGCACCCTCGCTGGTGCCACCGCCTGCGTTTTACAACCTTATGCTTGGACCCCTACTAACGCCCTTGTTTGTCTCGGGCCCCAGTGTCTCGGGGCTATCGGCCCTAGCGCGCGGCACCCGGATTGTGGATGGCCTCATTGCCTCAACAGGCTCACGTATTCCAGAAGACCAAAAAGAGGAGTACCGACGCATCTTCGCCCAGCGCAGTCATGTGAAAGGCGCTATTGAGTTCATGGCAGGTACTAACCTACCCGCTCTACTTGAACGGGGCCATGAGCTTCAAACGCAGCTCAGTCTGCTCATTGCCGAAGACGACCGATGGATACCTGCAAGCGGCCTACGTCGAGTGGCCCGCGACCATTTCCCCAAAGCGGACCTGCAGTTCTGCACCGGAGGGCACCTAGTGCAAGAGGTGAGCCCGGGACTGGTGGCGAGGGCTATACAAAGACTTATATCCAAATAAGGCATTAAAAGACCATAGCCCAAATGCGAAAGAGGTATTAATTTTCTTGCGATACATGTATCGACATGATAATTTTAAGGGTCAACAAAATTATGGATTTAAGTTATGCCCATCTCGTTAAGACTGCCCGCAGACATCGAAGGCCGCCTAGCCAGCCTCGCATCAAAAACCGGGCGCACGAAAACCTTCTACGCCACACAGGCCATTTGCGAGCAACTGGATGATCTAGAAGACCTATACCTCGCCAGGAAAGAAATGAAAAAAATTAAATCTGGAAAAGCCTCAACAACATCGTTGGCAGACCTGATGAAAGAGTATGGGCTGGCGCGTTGAGATCTCGCCGCTTGCTAAGCGCCAACTTAAAAAGATTGACCTGCAAGACGCCCGAAGGCTTCTTATTTTTCTTTATGAACGTGTCGAAAAGCGCACTGACCCCAGGGCAATCGGGAAAGCTCTCAAGGGTGACGACCTTGGAGAGTTTTGGAAATATCGCGTCGGAGATTTTAGGATCATTGCAGCCATTAAAAACAAGGTTATGACAGTTTTCGTGGTGCGCCTTGGGCATCGCCAAGATGTTTATCGCTAGCGAGCGATAAAGCCTGCACATGAGGAGCAAACCTAGACGGTCGCCTTCACTACGTCAGCCACCGCCTTAGCCTGAGCGAAAGGCATGGGAAGGTAAACCGCATCAAGTGCTTTGGCAAGCTCATGGGCCATGGCCTCACTGCGCACCGACGTATCAATAAGAAGCCGCTTATCGGCCAGCACCGCCAGCTGACGCGCAAGGCTTTTCGCTTCAAGCGAGGCCTGTTCGCGGCCAGGCTTGCCATCCCGACTCAGGTTAGCCTTGCCATCGGTAAGCACCACAAGCACGGTGTTATCT
>JAYNLI010000060.1:0-5621 GCA_038111655.1 Bordetella sp. | reverse complement strand
CAGCTTGGGCAGGTGACAGCGCGTATTTCACGCCTTGAGGGCATGGAGGCACATGCGCGCACGGCCGACGACCGACTTGCGAAGTACTTTCCATCAGAAACCTTTGATCTTGGCGAGCCTGTTAAGGGCTAGTTGGCTGTGACCGATTACCTTAACGGGCTCTTTTCGCTAAAAGGGCGAAGAGCCCTGGTGACAGGCGCAAGTTCGGGCCTTGGCCAGCACATGGCCTTGGCGCTTGCCCAAGCCGGTGCTGACATTGTTCTTCTAGCCCGACGTGAATCGGCACTGAATGAAACAGCCAAGACGATTCAAAACCTTGGGGTAAGCGCTGAGGTTTTTACCGCCGATTTATCGGAAGAGTCGAGTCTTCCCGACATTGGCCAGGCGGTTGCAAAAAAGTTCCCCGACCTTGCCATTTTTGTGAATGCAGCGGGCATTAATCTTCGTGAACCTTTCGAAGACGTTACTCCGGCATCCTGGCGTATGCAGTTGTGTCTGCATTTGTCGGCCCCCTTTTTCTTGACTCAGGCCGTTGCCCCCGTTATGCAAACGAAGGGCTATGGTCGGATCATCAATATTGCCTCTTTGCAGTCGTGGCGAGCTTTCGCAAATAGCGCGCCTTATGGCGCAGGAAAGGGTGGCATTGTTCAGCTCACGCGGGCCATTGCCCAGCGTTGGTCTCCGCACGGCATTACTTGTAATGCGCTTGGTCCAGGCTTCTTTCCTTCCGAGCTTACTGCGCCTGTTTTCGCCGACACAGTCCTGGCCAACGAACATGCGCAACGCACCGCTATTGGGCGAAACGGAAAGCTTGAAGACCTTGATGGCCTCACTGTTTTCTTGGCCTCACCGGCTTCTTCCTACATTACGGGTCAGACCATCATGATTGACGGAGGGTACACAGGCAAATGATGCAGGCACTTTTTTATACGGGGCCGAACCAGATGGCCCTTCAAATGACGCAGCCTCCGAGCCTGGAGTCGGACGAAGTGGTAGTTGGTATAGAAGCCGTTGGCATTTGCGGTTCAGACATGCATGCCTATCACGGCCATGACCCACGTCGAAAGCCTGGCCTTATTTTGGGCCATGAATTTGCGGGGAAGGTTTTACAAAGCCAATCCAAGCTCTGGAAGGTGGGCCAAAGGGTAACGGGTAATCCGCTTATCGTCTGTGGCCATTGCAAGTACTGTGAGCAAGGGCGGGATAATTTGTGTGCCAACCGCACCATGGTCGGCATGACCCGGGCCGGCGCCTTCGCCGAACAAATGTCTATTCCTGGTGCAAGTCTTATTGCCATTCCAGATTCCTTACTAACAACGCATGCAGCACTTACGGAACCTGCGGCAACAGCCGTGCATGCTGTTGAATTGGCTCTGAAGAGCCTTGTTACCCCCTTGTCCGGGAGTCGCGTGCTTGTTGTTGGAGGCGGGGCCATTGGCATACTTTCGGCCTTGTTTCTTGTGCACAAGGGGGCGACGGACCTCACCATTGCAGAGACCAATGCCCTGCGTCGCGAGACTCTGCAACGCCATGTACGAGCAGATCTCTTGAATCCCATTGAAGAAGCTATTGAGCCAGCCGCCTTTGACCTGGTGATTGATGCCGTGGGCTCGGCAAAAACACGCCTCATGGATCTTGAGGCTGTCGCGCCAGGTGGTGTGGTGATGCATATTGGATTGCAGGATTGGGCCAGTGAAATTGACATGCGCAAACTGACTTTGGCTGAGATCACCTTGCTTGGCACATATACCTACACTATGGAAGATTTACGAAAGACAGTACAACAGCTGGATCGTGGCGATTTTGGAACGCTTGACTGGATTGATGTCCGGCCACTTAAAGACGGCGCAAAAGCATTTGAGGATTTAGACAAAGGAAAAACAGCATCGCCCAAAGTGCTTCTTTGCCCATAGTTGAACCTGGAAAACATCGGTCAACTTAGGGCTAACAACTAGGCTTTGGGGCTTATCAGTGTCAGGCAGTAGAGGTAAGGTAGTGAGGTGGAAGTAGCTAAATTTTTTGGTTTCTCTACTTCGGTTTTTTTATAACAAACGAGGAGATCAACTGTATGAATGTATTAACACGTCGATTTACAACAGCCTTGGCGTGCGCAAGCTTGCTGGGTCTGGCAAGTGCGCCACAGGCGGTTATAGCAGCAGACCCCAGCGTGAAGATTCGGGTTCAGTCCGTTATTCCAACCACGGCTGATGAAATCACCATGCTCAAAGACTTCGCCAATGATGTCTCGGCACTCACTGACGGTACAGTGACTTTCGAGGTCTTACCTGCTGGAGCGGTTGTAGCCGTTGCTGACACTCTTGATGCCGTCGACAAGGGGCTTATTGAAGGGGGCTTTGCCTGGACGCATTATTGGTCGGGTAAGCATCCTGCTGCCGCGCTTTTCGGATCACCGTCGGCTGGTGCCGGTGTTGGCCTTGATAACTTCGCATGGATTTCCTGGTTCCATAGTGGTGGTGGGCAGGCGCTTTATGACCAACTCTGGAAAGAGATGAACATGAACGTCAAGGGCATCATGCTTCAGCCTGTTGGTCCCGAGGCTTTGGGCTGGTTTAAGAAGCCCATTAAGAGCATGGCGGACTTCCGTAAGCTGCGTTTTCGCGCACCTCCTGGAATTCCAGGCCAGCTCTATAAGGACATTGGCGTTGCTGCCGTTGCAATGGGTGGCGGTGACATTCTGCCCGCCTTGCAAAAGGGCGTGATTGATGCAGCCGAATGGTGCTGCCCAAAGCCTGATATGACCTTTGGTTTCCAAAAGGCTTTGAAGCATTACTATCTGCAGGGTCTGCATCAGAACGTGGTGAATGCCGATCTTTATATTAACGGTGACGTGTGGAAGAAGATGACCGATCGTCAGCGTAAAGCTATTGAGGTCGCGGGTAACGCATCACTCATCAAGTCGCTGAGCTACCGTATTCTTGAGAATGGTAAGGCGCTTCATGAACTCACGACTAAGCATGGTGTTCAGCTTCATGACACGCCCGCCGATTACTTCAAAGAGTACAGCGCAGCGGCCATGAAGACCTTCGAGAAGAACTCGGCTGAAAATCCATTCTTTAAGACCGTATGGGATAGCCAGAAAGCGTTTGCTGAAAAAGCCATCCCCTTCTGGGCGGGTGCACAAAAGTCAAATGCTGGAATTACCGGCGCATACGCGGACGTGCTTGCTGCGAAACAGAAAAAAGCTAAGAAGTAAACAGAGCCTTCTAAATAGGCCAGGCCCTTTCTCTCGATTGGGTCTGGCACTCACCTTTTCTTTAGTTCCAAAAGTTTCTTTTAACTCCCCTCTAAGACTATGAGCGAATCCATAGATGTCCGATCCGACGAGATGATTGCATCGCGTCGATCCGATGCATTTGACCTGCCAAGCGACATGCCCGAGTGGATGCAGGCAGCCATTCGACGTATTGACCGATTCAGTATTCGTGTTGGTGAAATGATTGCCTGGCTTACTCTGCCGCTCATGTTGTCTATGGGTTATGAAATTTTTGTTCGCTATGCTTTCACCGCGCCTACTGTTTGGGCTTATGACATTTCGCGCATGTTATACGGTGCCATGTTTATGATTGGTGCTGGCTACGCGCTGCAAAAGGGTGTTCATATTCGATCCGACTTTCTTTATAGAAATTGGTCTGTACGTACCCAGGCCATGGTGGATATCACCATGTACTTATTTCTTTTCCTGCCTGCCATGGTTATTGCCTTTTGGGTTTCTACCGAATGGGCATGGAAGGCCATTGAGAGCGCAGAGCGTGGAATGGATACAACCTGGATGCCATACCTGGGGCCCATTAAGGCGGCGCTTCCAATAGGTATTCTTTTTCTAATGATTCAGGGTGTCTCGGAGCTTCTTAAGTCTGTTTATGCCTATCGGAAAGGAAGGTGGGCCTAATGTCTCCAGAGATTATTGGTGGGATCATGATTCTGGCCATGCTGGTCGGAATTTTTATTGGCTACCCGATTTCTTTCCTACTTATTTTTCTGGGGATTGTTTTCGGCTATTGGGGTTTTGGGGAGCTTGTCTTTTACCAGATGACTCTGCAGTTCTACTCCACCATGATGGAGCAGACACTGACAGCGGTTCCGCTCTTTGTGTTTATGGGCATCATGATGGAGCAAGCAAATCTAATGGAACGCCTGTTTGACTCTTGTCAGCAGCTTCTGGCCCGGCTTAAAGGATCACTTTATTTGGCGGTGATGTTTGTGGCCACCATCTTTGCCGCAGCCACCGGCATTGTTGGAGCCTCGGTCACCATTCTTGGAATCATGGCGGGCAAGTCCATGATTCGTTCGAAATACGATGTGCAGATGTCTGCCGGTCTTATCGCAGCAGGCGGTACGCTGGGTATTCTTATTCCCCCTTCCATTATGTTGGTTGTAATGGGCCCCATTCTTGAGGTGCCTGTCACCACCTTGTTCACCGCTGCGGTCATACCGGGTTTGTTGTTAGCAATACTATTCACCGGTTACGCCATGGTGCGTTGCTCAATCAATCCATCGCTCGGTCCACCCCTTGAGGGAGATGACATTATTGAAGATCGAAGCAAGGTCTGGATGGAGTTTTTCAAAGGACTGGTTCCGCCCGCCGCACTCGTCTTATCTGCGCTTGGCAGCATTATGTTTGGATTTGCAACCCCGACCGAAGGGGCAGCTTGCGGTGCACTCGGCTCACTTCTCTTAACACTGGCCTATCGCAAACTCAATTACACCGTCTTTCGTGATTCGCTTATTAAAACGCTGCAAATTACGGTGCTGATCCTTTTCTTGGTTGCTGCCTCTAACTTCTTTGGAGCCGTCTTTGCCCGACTTGGAACGCCCAGCGCGATTACCGAGTGGCTGCTAAGTCTTGAAATAAATCCCTATCTCTTACTTGCCATGCTTATGGTTGGTATTTTTTTGCTGGCTTGGCCACTCGAGTGGGTACCTATTGTTCTCATTGTTGTTCCCTTCGTTGTACCCATTATTGACAAGTTGGGTTTCGACTTGGCCTGGTTCGGTATTTTGGTGGCTGTCTGCCTTCAGACTGCCTGGCTTTCGCCACCAGTTGCAATGTCTGCGTACTTTTTGAAGGGCGTAGTGCCTGAATGGGACCTTGGGGAGATTTACAAGGGCATGATGCAGTTCATGGGCCTCCAAATTCTAGGATTGATAATTATTGTGGTCTTCCCGGAGATTGTCCTTTGGCTGCCTAGGGTACTTGAGGGTGGATAGGCGCAGATGGATGTGATTGAAACGGATTATTTAGTTGTTGGCGCCGGAAGTTCCGGATGCGTTGTTGCCAACCGTCTTTCCGAAGACCGACGAGACAATGTGGTTTTGTTAGAGGCTGGGCCACCGGATAACTACCTTTGGATTCACATTCCGATTGGTTATGCCAAGACCATGTTCAACCCGGTTTACAACTGGATGTTTGAGACCGACCCTGAACCCGAGATGAAAGGCCGCAGGGTTTATTGGCCACGTGGAAAAACCCTCGGTGGGTCTTCCGCCATTAATGGGCTTGTTTATGTGCGCGGGCAGCCACAAGACTATGACGATTGGCAGTTGCAGGGCTGCCCGGGATGGTCCTGGAATGACCTCCTACCTTACTTTAAGAAATTTGA
>JAYNLI010000059.1:0-5828 GCA_038111655.1 Bordetella sp. | reverse complement strand
GCTGGCTCGAAAAGGTGCTTCTTCTTGTCATCGAGTGCAGAATGAAAAAGAGAAACACTTGCTGTAAGGGGCTGTTCAAAGGGTTGTCCAAGGGTGTAGCGTAACAAGTAGCGAAGATCGTCCTCGGCTTTGTTTGAGGGAACATCCACACTTTGATAAGCGTTAATTGCATTATTGAGACTTGCTGCTTCGTCAATGAAACGAGCCAGTCGTTGGTAATGCTCCATGTTGTTAATTGCTAGAGTCTGGTTGACGTGCCTTCTTTCGGATTGCCCACTAAAATCTGAACGTGAGAGTTCATCAGGCCTACAACTAACACTCTCAGAAAACTGATTGTTACTCGTACTGAGCAAGCCTAATGAAGATGTTCCCGTAAGCTTCTCCCCTTTCTCAATAATTACTTGGCGCACCGTCTGCACTACCACTTCGTCAAACTCACGTTCGATGCGTACCTTCAAGTCGGCGAGTAGGGGGTCCCAATAAGGCCAACTTCCTGGCATGAACGGATTGATCACGACATCATCGGATCCAGAGTTAGGCCTAATAATCCGACTTGCTTGAATATTTTCAAGCCCCATAATGAGGGACGTGGCGGTGCGAGTCCGCCACTCGGTTGTATCTTCATTCTCCATCGGTCGGGTCACATTTCGAAGCACGGCGTCTCGGTTCAGGTCCTCGATACCCTCTGCAATGCGCGGGAAAATACGGTGTAGCTGGTAGCTAGTAACAATGAGTCCTAAGAGCCAGATCGTCAATACACTAATAGCGCCCCAGCGCAGAACGCGACTGGTAATAGGACGACTTACTGCAAAGGCTAACGCAGCCCGCGACAGACCGTACTCAGCAAAGACTTTTCTTTTCAGGAGGTCCTTAACGAATACAGCCCGCTCATGCCTACCTGAGAAGTAAACGCCTCGAAAGAAGAAGGGCTCGTGAAAGGTGGCTGCTCCGTTGAGTAGATCGGCGTAGATGCGCAGGCCCCGAGCTAGGCGGCTTAATTGTCCTGGGAAGGTAAGGGTGGCTCGTGCCGCAGGGGAGCGATCGGTCGTGGTGAGTTCCGCAGCCAGGTGACTGAGGTTTTCCGTCGTTTGCTCGACGGCTCGGTCGATCCAGCTTGAGGAATATCTTTGGGTCGGGTCGAAGGGAGAGGACCAGCCCAAGAGGCCATCGCGCATCTCATCCGATAAAAGCTGAAGGGACGAAAAGCCCTCAAGATCCTCAAGGCCTGATACGAGTAAGTAGACCGGATAGCGAATTCCAAAGTAGTTCTGTGCATGCCACAGGCGTCGACTCGTTGCTGTTGCACGTCGTTCAATTTCACTAATTCCCTCGGGCTCATCAGCCTGCAGCAGTAGCGAGAGAGGGATATCTACAATAACCGAGTCAAATGGCCGTTGGGGGCGGTACTGGCCCGCGAGGTTAAGGAAGGTCGTCCAGCGACGCTGATCGACGGTCTTTGTGGGGTCAGCGAGTCGGTCCGTTGCAAAGGCAAAAAGAGCGCCTTCATCAAAGGCCTTCATCAAAGGCCCCTCAAGATGATTCGAGGCATTTCCAGCAACGCGGGTAGCAAAGGCTAGCCCAGATTCACACAGGCCGGCGGGGTCGGGCTGCTCACCTTCAGAAAGAACAACGGTCAGTGGCAGGTCGTAGCGCGTTCGCGAGGGTCCAAGGCTAGAGTCGACCACCTGAGTGAATTCGGAGAACACCGAGTTGATCTGGGCGGTGGAGTGAAGAAGGGGCTTATCTGGGCGCGCCCCGCGTCGAATCGCTGCTGCGATGGCGAGCCCTAAGAGCAGAAGAACGACAACCGCTAGGAAAATAAGCCAGAAAAGACTATTGGTGGTCATTGCGTTTGCTCGGGACGTTTTTGACTTTTCTGCACGGAGCTCGCACTAGTGGCCCCGGCGTCCTCTAGTGCATGCCTCACGGGAGCTGAGATGGATAACCAGATCACCTGTGAGCAAAGTCCAAGTGCAAGAAAAAGGCTAATGAATAAGACCATACCCTTCGTAAAGCGAAAGACCTTAATGGGGGCGAGACCAGACAGGACGTTCTCATAGGCCTGGCGACAGATTCGTCGCTCACTGTGACCTGTCGCGTGAATTTTTATTGAGAGCGCTTCTGGCGAACGACGATAGGCTCTTCGAAAGAGCTGGTTAGCAATCTCCTGAAGACGATCCTCTGCGAAAGGGTCACCGCGGTACTGACCTTGAAACCCCGCGTTAATAACAAAAAGAAAAATGGACGATAGGCGGCTTGCACGCTCAGAGGGGTCACGTAAGAGGCGATCAATGCGAACAAAGATCTCTTGCCCCGAGTGGCGGGTGTGAAATAGGTGATCTTCAAGAAGGAAGTCGAGCTGCGCCTCCTGCCCCAACCAGACGGAATGCAGCAGTAGTTCGTCAGCGAGGGCAGCTTTTAGGTAACGGGTCTCATCCAAAGTGGAAAGCTCATCGGTGGCCGCCGCTGCTGCAAGCTCAAGCTCCTGCGCTGCAATGGTCTGACCCAGTTGGTCGCGCGCGAGGCTGGCAGCCTTGGCCTGTGCTTCTTTAGAGGCATCGGATGCTGGCTGCTCACGTTGGAGCCTATAGATTTGTTGAAGAAGGCTGCGAAACTGCCGAATCTGGGGGCTTGTCGTGCTGCCCAGATGCGGTGACTGCAGCTCAGGTTCTTGACGTGTCACGTCCTCGTCTCCTGAGATCCTCTTGGCCTTGCCTGATTGGCAACATAAAGTACGACGCTTCGTGGTGGATTCAGGGGCCCCGTGCGACTGGAGGAGCGAATGACTAGTCGTGGATTTTCTGAATTTGATAGTGAGCCATGCTGAATTTCAAAGAAAACAGTTTTGGGTAGTGGACGAAGTCCAAGCTCGTCAGCTGATGCAACACGTAGCCTTCGCAGCCCAAGAATCCGGCGCTCCATAAGTTCGTCGAGCTCACCAGCTTCTCCAATTAAGGCAAGATCCATCCAGTCCGTCATGGCCCGTTCCGACTCCCCATGAAGTCCCACTACTAGGCGTGAATTAAGCCAGCTAGGCTGCAGCTCAAGCTCAAAGCCGTTCTGTGACCAAGAGAAACGAATCTCCCGATAGTCCTGACTGATCTCAAGGACAAGCTGTTCCAGGGATTCAAGCAATGGATTAAAACTCAGGGACGGGTTGTTGTGATCGTAGGCAGGAGGAACGCTTGGCACCGTGGCGGGATTCAGCTGACTTAACTGAGCATGGAGTTGAACAAGGGCAGAGTAGGCATGCCAGGCGGTTGCCTGGGGAGACTGCGCTGCGGCTTCGGCCATGGGTAACCCTACGACCATGGCAGTCAGCCTTTGCTGCATAAGCGTACGTTCTGCCAAGAGCTCGGGCTTTTCAAGTCCTGCGACCTGCCGGGCGACGAAGCTCGCTTTTGAACGAAGTCCGCCAACAAGGCTTCGAATGCGGTCAATAAGGCCTTGCGCGCAATGCAACCGAAGTAGTGGTGGCAGGGTGCTATCAAGTCGAAAGACACCGGCCACACTGATAAGGCGACCCATTCGAATAGCCGTAAAGGCGCCCGAGGGAGGGGCCCCAACCGAGAGGCTTAGCGCCATTCCTAGCCTTGGAATGTCAATAGGTAATGCCTCAGAGACACTGTCTTCAATGGGTGCCTGGACCACCGGGCGATAGCGCCCAAGCCTTTGGGGTGTATTGAGTTGGGGCTGAATGGGAAGGCGCAGAAAGAGATCGACCGGGCCCGAGTCAAACGCTGCGTCCTCCGCCTTAAGATCAAGGGTCAGTTCATCGTCGGTTTGTGCGTCATACCAGACGGCTGTTCCATCAGGGAAGATCAGTCTGGCCGTAAGCAGCCGAACGCGTCCTGCAGGTAGAAGAGACTCATCAATCTGAAGTGTTTCAAAGCCCCATCCGTAAGGCGTTGCAAGTGCCTGATGAAATGCAAAGGTGCTGCGAAGGCTTTCGGCTTCTTGCTGAAAGTGCTGTGGGCTAAGCAGCATGCCCTCATGCCACTGCACAGGAAGTGTTGGCTTTAGAATTTGCATACGGAGGGTCCTATAAGCATGGGTATCCTAACGGGCAAACGGTTGCAGCGTGCTGTCGTTTGGTCCTATTTGCACGATGACCGCACTGGCCTGGGGATTTAAGTTGAGTCGATGGTCCGCGGTTGAGAGAAAGTTCATAAACAGAAAAACGGCCAGTGCTCTTTCTTGGGGAAGACTCGATTGAGGAATTCTTAGGCTTTTACCTGGAACAAGCTCAGTTCCCTGGAGGATAAGCCCAGCTGGACTTGTCTGAAGTAGGCCTTTGCGTTGGGCGAACCACTGCTCTGCCGAGAGCCCTGCGATAATTGGAACGAGCTCGGGATCTGTCACCAAGACCAGCTCAACAGACAAGGGGGAGTTATTGTTTGCGCCCTCATCGACGAGAAAGCTGAGGTATTCCCAGTCTAGGTGGTTACCGGGTGGTATAAAAAAATCTTTCGCAGATTTGAAAGCCCCTGTTATTTCCTTGTTATTGAGCATTGAGCATCCGGATACCAAGACAAGGAAGAGCATCAGCGCAGCAGTAACTACGCGAGTGAGCAGACGATCATTTGGTTTAGGAGTCATCATCTCTGCATCCCAACTGCATTCGATGACTTGTTTGGTCCGCTTGTTTCCGGACCAACTGCCTCTGAAGGAGCTTTTGCTGGAGCCTTGCTGTTAAAGATACTTTGGGCCCCGTGCCTCTGCCCTTCACGATAACCAAGCTCATAGCCAATCAGACTGATAAGGACGAGAAAAACGAGGCTGAAGAGCATCAGAAAGATACTGAGTCGGGGTGTAAGAGAAATACGGAACTCCATAGTCCTAATACCTAGGGGATGCTGACGGTCTGTTGGCCGGGCTGGTTGAGGGAAATGGATCCTCCCCATGCACAGTTGAGTTTTGAGCTGTCTTGCAAAGCCGGCATTCCCCCGAGCTTTACTGTGGCACTTCCCGGCGACCAGGGCGCGGGGGTAACTGGAATACATGGCATGGGAGTAAGGACACCCAGTGCTGCAGCAGTCGCCGCGGCGACGCTTGGGTTTGCCATCGACTGACACATACCGAACGGCGGAATATTGAGCATGGGAATGTTGTCTAGAATATTGGCTGCAGGTGTTGTCGTGAGCACGCGATTCACTGGAAGCACAACAAGTGAGGAGGGCGCAACACCGAAGGAGCACTGCATCATGGCACCTGCGCAGACCTGTTTACCCATTAGTCGCCCCTTAAGACGGAAGTCAATCGCTCGCCAATTGAGGTTGGCTTTGGCGGGTCTTTAAGGGGCCGCCCTGACTCATCAAACTTTTCAAGCTCGCCCTGTCGAACACCACGTTCGTAGACCTCGCGTTGAAGTCTTTTGCCATTCGGCCAGAAAAGACATCGTTCGCCATGCAGCTGGTCTTTCGAATACTCGGAGCGAGACAAAAGCTGACCCGTGTCGGAGTACTCCTCAAGAGGCCCATCAAGCATCCCTTTAAGGTAATTTGCCTGACGAATGAGAGCTCCTTGGGAATAGAACTTACTCAATCCATGCAACAGGCCATTTTCGTAAGCAAGCTCTGCTGCGAGTCTTTCAGACTCCTCGAAGATTTGGGTAATGCCATGGAGCTGATTTCGAACGAGATTCTGGCGTACACTTAGTCGACCATTTTTAAAATAGTCGCTCGTTCCATTGCGTTCACCGCCCTGATAAGCACACCTTAAACAAGGCTGACCTTCGGAATCAAAGACCTCGTAAATACCTTCAAGTCCTTGTTCACCTAAAAGTCCGCGTTCAACGAGGACTCCGTTGGCAAGGTGGCGTTCAAATG
>JAYNLI010000058.1:0-5913 GCA_038111655.1 Bordetella sp. | reverse complement strand
GGTCAAGTGCAAGCTTATTGGGATTGTCGGAACCTGCTAGTTGCGCCCGCAGCCTGTAACGCTGAGCAAGATCAAAAGCCTCACGTAAAGCCTGCCCTTCGCTTCGCTGAATAGCACCCTTAGTTTCTAAGCCCTGAATTCGTTCATCGGTCGACGTTACCAAGACCCCATGCGTCAAGGATAAGACCCGAGTCCAGGCCACTACCGGGGCTGTTGCGTCTCGCTTAATATCCAAATAAGCAGGGGAAAACCAGTTACGTTGCATTCCTTTTTTGCGAAACCAACGAGCCAGGGCCGAGAAGAAGACAGGTCTGGGAAGCTCACCCACGCGCGACCTTAGGGCATCCTGAGCAAGCTCCCGTAGGAAGAGGGACTGCGATCGTACCTCTCGGGTAAGCCAATCTCGCAAGGACTCTGCAAGCTGTGCCTCACCCGCCAGCGCACGAAAATCAAAGAATATATGGGCATCAAGAATTTTTTCCGGCGTGGGCCGCTTGAACCAGTCAAGCGAAACAGACTTCCATTCCGACTGACTACGACACCACTTAGGATAACGCGCCATGACCCCGCCCTTGCAAAGCGGGAAGCCTGCATCGGCAAGGCCCTGATTCACATCAACGGCAAAGGCCATCAGTGGCTCACGAATCTCGTTAGGATCGGAGCCTGCCGACCCAAGAGGCTCGAAAATGAGGGCGTTATCTTGATCAGTTGCAATGGTCTGCTCCTCACGCCCCTCTGAACCGAGAGCAAGCCAACACCAACGCACTTGTTGAAGTACGGGGCTATGTTTCTCGGAAACCAGCGCAATGACGCGCCGAGTGGTAGCGTCATTAAGATGACTCACAAGTCGCGCTACAGCTGTTGCAGACAATCCATCAACCAGTAAACGTGCAGCCAACCTACGAACATCGGTTTGAATGGCGCCCAAGGTCGCAATGTCCTCAGCCTTACAGACCGACGCAGCCAGGCTTCGAAGGCTTTGCCTTTGGTAAGCCATGAGGTCACTCTCGGACACGACCCCTCGAAGACGGCCCGACTCGATGACCGGCAAGTGCCGTATACGGTGACTGGCCATCATCAGCATGGCTTCCATGACCGTCATGTGGACAGGCGCCGACTTGACGTTTGAGGTCATAACCTCGGAGATGGGTGTCGAGAGGTCACGCCTTGGCAGAATGACCCGGCGAATAAGGTCGTAGCGAGTCAGAATACCCACAGGAACAAGAAACGTATTCACCACAATAATCGAACCAAAGCCTGCGCCATCCATGGATTGCAAGGCCTCCTCAATGGGGGTCTCGGGTAGACATGCCAGGGGGTTGCCCTTAAGGAGGCTGCCCAAAGGTAGTTCAAGACCTAGCTCTTGAAGGTCTTGCTGCATTGCCTCAAGCACAGGTTTCCTCCCGATTAAATAGGCTGGACTTTTAAAGCCAAGGTACGTAACCTTCAAGAGTTATTTTAGGAGAGATTTTCATTGGGGGATTTAGTTGTCATTTGTAAGGGCCTCGTGGAATTTGCTGCCCTCATCCTGCTAGGTCAGGGTCTGGTTTACCTCCTGAGTTTCGGACGGCATGAGGCCAATCCGGTTTATCGGCTCTTCCGTCTGTTGAGTAGTCCAGTTACGAAATCAGTAAGAGTTATCACTCCGAGGCAGGTCGCGGATCGGCACCTTCCCGTGGTTGGCTTTTTTCTTCTTTTCTGGCTGTGGTTTGGTTTGGTTCTGATGAAGGCTGCTGCATTTGTTCCTCCCGCAGGAGGCCCAGCGGGATAAAAGCAATGAGGAGCTTCTTTAATTTAGCCTATCACTGGTTCTATAAGCAGCTTGGTATCTGGAGCGGAATTCTTGGGAAAAACGGGCTGGCGGCTGAATTTTGGGTTAAAGCCCACTCCTTCACACCGGGCCGTGCAAAAGAGCTTATTACCGCTGCAAATTATCTAGCCCTGAGCGGAGACATGGCAGGAGCAGAGTCGTTATTGCGTCGCAGTATCGAAATTGATCGTTCACAAGCATCAGCATGGTTCAACCTTGGGTTTCTTCTGCAGAAACGAGAGGAGCATGCACAGGCCATTGAGGCGTTTAATGAAGCGCTTCTTCAGAACGAGAAACTCGACAGAGCGCACTACGGGCGCGCCCTATCTCTTATGAACCTTAACCGGAACGAGGAAGCAAAAGACGCGCTGCAACGGACTGTCGAGCTTCAGCCCATGAGTCCCTATGGCTACTATCACCTCGCGGTTTTGCAGTTCAAGATGGGGGACGAAAAGTCTTTCAAGAAAATAACCCGCAAACTCAGTGGATTTGAACCTAAGTTGGCTTTGCAATTACAACAAGAGACGGGGATTGATGCGGGCGTCAAGGACCCCTTTAAGTAATAGAAAATGACCCTTATTTTTCAAAATCATAAGATAAATTTATCTATTAGCATCAGAGTCGCTTATCAGTTACACTTTACGCGCTTCTAGGTACACTTAGGGGGCAAGCGGTGTGATAAACCGCATTGAAGTTAACTAACTGGAGATCTTCATGCAACTTACAGAGAGACACCTTGCCTACTGGCAAGCGTTACTTCGGAAGACTGTCGTGTTGCTCGCAATCTGGTTTGTTGTGACCTACGTGATAGGTTACTTCGCCGAAAGCCTGCAATTTTCTTTCTTTGGCTGGCCCTTCGCGTTTTGGGTGGGTGCTCAAGGATCCCTAATCGTCTATGTGGCCATCATCTGGTATTACGCTAAAAGTATGAATCAGATGGACGAAGAGTTCGGCGTCGCCGAAGCTGAGGAGGATTAAACATGTCAACAGGAACCTTTGACGCTGGGGCTTCCCAGAAGGCCTTCTTTGCTCAATTAAAGAAGGTGTACGGTTTTTACACTGGTGGCTTTATCGCTTTCTGTATTGTGCTAGCGATTGCAGAGCAGATGGGAATGGGCCAAAAAACAATTGGCTTTGTTTTCCTGATCGCAACCGTCGTCCTTTACGCCGGTATCGGCTACATGAGCCGAACGAATGTTGCAGATGACTACTACGTGGCAGGTAGGCGAGTCCCAGCGCTATTTAACGGGATGGCCACAGGTGCCGACTGGATGTCGGCGGCGTCGTTCATCGGCATGGCAGGAACCCTCTATGCGGCGGGATACGGGGGCTTTGCTTTCGTGATGGGCTGGACCGGCGGTTATGTTCTCGTGGCCTTATTTCTTGCTCCGTTTCTTAGGAAGTTTGGTCAGTACACGATTCCCGATTTTCTTGGGGCTCGCTACGGCGGAAATGTTCCCCGACTGATTGGTGTCGCTATCGCTATCCTTTGTTCATTTACATATGTCGTGGCGCAAATATATGGCGTGGGGATTATCACGACCCGTCTAACCGGCGTTCCTTTCGAACTGGGAGTGTTTTTAGGGCTGGCAGGTATTTTGGTCTGCTCGTTTCTTGGGGGCATGCGCGCAGTGACATGGACTCAGGTAGCTCAGTACATCATATTAATCATCGCTTATATGATTCCTGTGGTGTGGCTCTCGGTTAAGCAAACTGGAGTTCCTCTGCCCCAATTTGTTTATGGCCAACAGCTGAGTAAAGTCACCGAGCTCGAAAAGAAAATCAATTCCGACCCGAAAGAGCTTGAGGTCCGAAAAATTTATACCGATCGGGCTGCTGCAGCGACCCAAAAGCTTGGTAATCCGGAGGCCTCATTTGCTGCGGACAAGTCTGCTTTGGAGGCTCAAGTCGCTCAACTTAAGGCTTCCGCCTCGGATCCTGCGGCACTCGCAGCCGCTGAGGCAAAGCTTGCCAAGTTCCCTGCAGACGTAGAAGCCTATAAGAAGGTTCTAAATGGTGAGAAGGGTCTGGCAGCTAAAGCCAAGCCCCCTCGTAACCACGCAGATGCGTTCCCAGGTAAGGATGAGGCAGCTAAAGACACGGCCAGAAGAAACTTCCTTGCTCTGACGTTCACGCTGATGCTTGGAACGGCTGCGCTACCTCACATTCTGATGCGCTTTTACACAACGCCATCCGTTCGTGAGGCGAGAAACTCTGTAACTTGGTCGTTATTTTTCATCTTCCTGCTCTACTTCACTGCCCCCGCCTTGGCGGTGCTCGTGAAGTACGTTATCTACAACGATATCGTAGGGAGCCAGGTCGCATCGTTGCCTGCATGGGTTGCGAATTGGAATGCGGTCGACGCGAAGCTTCTTAGCATCACCGACATCAATGGTGACGGCATTGTTCAGTTGGCTGAGATGACGATCGGTAAAGATATTGTGGTTCTCGCAACGCCAGAAATTGCTGGCCTGCCCTATGTCGTGTCAGGGATGGTCTCCGCGGGTGGCTTGGCGGCTGCACTTTCCACATCCGACGGCCTGCTCCTAACCATGGCAAATGGCCTATCCCACGACGTCTACTACAAGATGATTGATCCAAATGCGCCGGTTTCTAGGCGTGTTACGGTGGCTAAAACGATGCTTCTCGTGGTGGCCGTTCTCGCCGCCCTGGTTGCGCAGCAGAAGCCCGCCGACATCTTGTTCCTAGTGGGTGCAGCCTTCTCGTTTGCTGCGGCTGGGTTCTTCCCTGCCCTGGTGTTGGGGATCTTCTGGAAGCGTGTGAGCGGAATTGCCGCCTCCATCGGTATGCTCGCAGGAATCGGGATCTGCTTCTATTACATGTCATTGAACCAGCCCTGGCTGCGAGACATGATCTGGGGTATCCCGAGGTCAGTGCCGATCGGTCCGGACATGTGGTTTGGTATCGGAGCGATTTCGTCTGGAATCTTCGGAGTTCCGTTGGGATTCGCGGTGATCATTCTTATCAGTCTGGTCACTCCGGCGCCTAGTCGAGAAGTGCAAGACCTTGTCTCTCAGGTTCGCTACCCTGACCTGAAGATGGCAAACTAAGCAGGTCCAAGTGGCGAGACTTCGGTCTCACCCTAGCAAAAAAGCCCGGCTAATCACCGGGCTTTTTTGTTTTTAATACATCACGCAATGGTTTCTGCAGTAAGCAAAACTTGGCCGTCGGAAGATCAGTTAATCAATAAGGGGCTCGAAGGCCGAGCCTTGCCCTGCAGCGGGCTGGCCCATGCGGGCGATCAGATGATCAAGTAATCCCTCAAGAGAGGCTACTGACGCAAGCGGCATCTCCGTTAATGCATTAACCAGTAGCCCCATCTTGGGCTCGGGAACTCGAGATAAAAGTTCCTTGCCCTTCGCAGTTCCAACCAACTCGTAGGCACGGGCATCTGACGGGCTACGACTGCGCAGAACATACCCTTGAGCGACAAGATGTCTCACGATGTTGCTTGCGGTTGACTGATGGATCGCGAGACGATCATTGAGGGCGCCAGGCCGAATGCCAGGGTTCTCGTCAATAATAACCAGGGCCCAGACATGAGAACCCGAGAGGCCCGTGAGTTGCTCAACCTTACGGTAGTGCTCTTTGACCGCCCTAAAAATAACTCGAAACTGCTTTAGAACCCGAACCGCTTGGTCTGGCACGACAGTGGTCACAATAGCCTCCGCAAATCAAAAGATTTGCGAAGGCTACCACTTTCTTATTGGCTTAGGGTAATCGTTGCCTTGAAGGTGCGGGGTGCACCCGCGGTTAAATACCCATCGCCCAGGAAATCGGCAGCATCCCGCCAATAAGCTTTGTCAAACAGGTTCTCAACATACAGGCGCAGGCTTAGCCCGGTGCCCTCGCCCAGTCGGCGGTCCTGATGTAAGCCAATATCAAAGCGATGGTAAGAAGGCAGCTTAACCCGACTGTCGGTGGTTGCAGGTCGCTGACCAACATAGTTCCAAACGACCGAGACCTGGGTTGGCTGCGATACCAAAAGCTTATAGGCAAGAAGACCGTTCATGCTGAGCTCTGGAGTGTTCAAGGCATGATTACCGTTCACAGCCTCCTGAGAAGTCCCCGAGACTTTGGCC
>JAYNLI010000057.1:0-6015 GCA_038111655.1 Bordetella sp. | reverse complement strand
CTCAAGCCACCACCCTTTGAAAGACCGCGCCCTTCCACCAGCGCCAGGCCAGAAAAACCGAGAGTACGAAGATGTAAAGGTTTGCCGCCCACCATCCGCCCACGGCCCCATAGCCAAGGGCAGGCAGTGAATCAAACCAGCCCTGCCCCGGTGCGAAGGTAAGCACATAGGTCATCGGAATAAAGAAGCCCCATGACAGGACAAACAGAACCAAGGCGGGCGTCTTGGCATCGCCTGCCCCTCGCAAGCAGAAAACAGCACCCAGGTGCAGGCCGTCGAAGACCTGGTAAAAAGCAGCAATGAGCGCAAGCTGCGCGCCCAATGTAATCAAAGCTTGCGCGGATGGGTCGTTGGATGAAATAAACCACCGCACCAATTGATGGCCAAAGATGGCAAGAAGCAGCCCGAACAAAAACATATAGACCACACACAGCGCAATGACACGGTTGCCCAGCCTTCGTGCCCATGCGTACTCGCCAGCTCCAATAGATTGGCCCACCAGCGTAGTGCCCGCCTTGCCCAGGCCCACCGCTGGTAAAAAGGCTGCGGAGGTAAGCATAATGACAACCTGCGAGGCGGCCCCCTCAATGGCGCCCAGCCTTGTCATCATGGCTTGGAAAACCGCAAAACCAAGAATATCGACACCAATTGAAAAGCCAATGGGAAGCCCAAGAAAGAGCAGGCCCTTCATGGCCAAAGGTCGCAAGCGCCAGGCTTTGTGAGCGTTGTATTGGGCACGCATACCCGGGGAGAGAAAAAGCAAAAGTGCGAAAAGAAGCCCCGCACCAATTGAAAGCGTTGTGGCCCATGCAATTCCCTCGACACCTAGCCTCAGCCCAAAAACAAAAATGGCATTAAGCACGGTGTTCACCACGACAATAAAGATATTGACCAGCAGGGCAAGCTTGACCCGGCCAATTCCCATGAAGAAGGCAAGCACGGCAGTTTCGGCGATGATGAAGGGGCCGCCCCAGACACGAGGGCTCCAGTAGGCCAAGGCCTGCTCTTGAATGGCTGCCGAGACGCCTAATAAAGGCACAAGAAACTGACCGAGCCAGGCAAGAAGAAGGCAGAGCGGAACAGAAAAAAGAGCAATGTAAAGCCCCGACCAGACCTCGGCCGCGGCATCTTTTCGCCGGCCTGCCCCGTAGAACTGGGCGGAGCGGGTTTGCACCGCCATGCCAATGCCGGTTAAGAAGAACAACAGCCCCAGAACAAGCCAATAAACACCCCCTACGCCGGCCAGCGCTTCTACGCTGATACGGCCGACAAACCATGTATCAATAAGATTTAAAGCTGCCTGCAGCCCCGCCTGAATAAAGAGTGGGAACGCAATTTTTAGAATAGCCCAGAGGTCGATCACGGGCTGACCCTTGGCATTAAGACGGCTAGCGGGGAGCATGTAAGGTGGTGGTGCCTAGGGAAAAGACTTAGAAAAACACGTAGAGCCCATAGGGGTGCTTGCCGTGGGCGGTGAATCAAGAATTTATCATTTCCGCATGTTTGCGTCTTGGGTTCGCGCACAGTTCGAACACGTCCCCTCCGTTAACCTACCGTCGTCCGTCCAAGTTTTTTATGGCATCGCGCTTTTTGCGTTGGTGTTCGCTTCGGTGTTCTTCGGTTCGTACTGGTTTATTGCCTCCATTGTTATCGTGAGGCTCTTATTCCTTATGGACCCATCAGGCGATAGCCAAGATGCAAGCCACTTTCAAAGCAAAGCAGCCTCGTATTCTCGAAAGCGAAAGCGCTCCGGTCTTGCTGCAAGGCCAAGGGTGACTTGGCATTTTGCGGACGTTTCTTTTGATTACGAAAGTAACGATCAGCCGAATGTCTTGCTTAATGAAACCGTTACTATGCAGGTGTACGGAAACTGCCCCAAGGCTGCGGGAGCCGCCCTTCGCAAGATCTACCCCGAACGCAGCAATATTTCAGTGACGAAAATTCAGCGCACGCATTCTTAGGCAAACTCGCCAAGCTGCCAGGCGCGCAGCACAAAAACGAACAGCAGTGCAATCTCGAGCTTCGCGATTAAAATCATTAGGTCCATGATTACTTTATTTTAACGGTTCGATCTTGAAACAATAGCCGAGTGCTTAACGCTTCAAGTCTAGAATACTGGGCATGACGAACATTCCCCAGGGCTCTCCTCAAGTCGAAGGCATTTTCGACCCTTCCACCTGGACCGTCACCTATGTTGTCCACGGCGGCCTTGGTTCGGCTTGCGCCATCATTGACTCAGTCCTTGATTACGACCCCAAATCAGGGCGCACAAAGACGGAGTCGGCCGACAAAGTTATTGCCTATGTGAAAAAGCAGAGGCTGCAGGTGCAGTGGATTCTTGAAACACATGCCCATGCCGATCACCTTACGGCAGCGCCCTACCTTAAGGCGCTGCTAGGAGGAAAAATTGGTGTTGGCCGTCCCATAACCCAAGTACAAAAGGTTTTCAAAGGCATCTTTAATCTTGATAAGAGTTTCTGTGAGGAAGGCTCGCAGTTTGATGCCCTGTTTGAGAACGACGAGAATTTTCTTATTGGCAACCTTTCAGTTCAGGTGATGGCCGTTCCTGGTCACACACCGGCTTGCATGGCCTACTGGGTTGGTGATGCGGTCTTTGTGGGCGATACTCTTTTTATGCCCGATGTTGGAACCGCTCGTTGTGATTTTCCTGGAGGCGATGCAAAGACTCTCTACGCGTCTATACAACGGCTCTTAAGCCTGCCAGGATCCACTCGCTTATTCATGTGCCACGACTATCCACCGGCAGGCCGGCCCGTGGCATTTGAGACAACCGTGGCTGAGCAGCGTAGTAAAAACATTCATGTTCACGACGGCATCAGCGAGGCTCAATTCATTGAAGTGCGCCAGGCACGGGATGCAACACTTGACATGCCAACACTGCTATTACCGTCCATACAGGTCAATATTCGTGGCGGCGAGATGCCTCCTGCCGAGTCAAACGGTATCTCTTATATAAAAATTCCAATCAACGCATTGTGAGCGAACCGGCTGATCTCAGTTCGCTATGCTTGCAATGTGGCCAGTGTTGTCAGTACTTTCGAGTGAGTTTCTATCACGAGAAGTGGAAATCGCTGTATCTCGTGGAGTACCTGAAGCCCTGGTCACTCCCATCTCTCCGCATCGGGTTTGTATGAAAGGCACCGAGTCGGGCGGAAAGGCTTGCATTGCGTTAGAGCGCTCGGCCGAGCACGGGTACCGATGTTCCATTTATGCGGACCGGCCCTCACCTTGTCGGGAGTTCAACATTCTGAACGCGGATGGCACCGAGAACGAAGACTGCGAAAAGCTGCGTCTTCAAATTGGTCTTCCCTTGTCGGGCTCTTAAGCCAAATGTTTTCGCATCCCAGCGCTCGTCTGGCGTTAATTGATCTTGCTCCTGGGATGTTGGCGATGTCCACCTGGGGTTGCGTGACGGGCATTGCCATGGTGGAGTCGGGGCTCACGCCCTGGCAGGCCATTGGTATGACTTTCATTGTCTATGCGGGTACAGCTCAACTCGCTTCCCTTCCCCTTATTGCCGTTGCAGCCCCGCTTTGGCTCATTTGGCTAACGGCCCTTGTAGTCAATTTGCGATTTGTTATTTACGCTCTGGCTCATCGCGACTGGATGGCGTCGTTAAGCCTGAAGAGCCGACTATTGCATGGTGCATTCATCACCGATATTGTAGCTGCTAGTGTGAATCGTCGTGTGGCTGCACCGCCGCCTGACTTTAAGCCGGTGATTTATTTCCGTATGGGTAGCCTGATGAGCTGGGTCTCCTGGCAGACAGCATCGATCATGGGGATCTGGCTAGCTAACCAGCTTCCTGCCGACTCAGGCCTGGCCTTTCTTGCAGCCCTTGCAGTTCTTGCGGTGCTATTGCCCATGATTCGCGATAAGGCGGGACTTGCCTGCGTGGCAGGGGCATCGGTGACCTCGCTTTTTTCTCTTGGCCTACCCATGAACTTAGGCCTGCTACTTTCCATTTGTGTTGGTCTTATTACCGCTGTTTTTGTACATCATTATGTTCATCGACACCAACAAAAGACCGTGAAGGATCGGCCATGACAGAGCTTCAAGTCTGGCTTACCCTGCTTGGGCTCGGAGCGTGCACCTGTTTCTCTCGCTCAGCTGCCCTGTTCTTGCCCGAACGGGCTCAGCTTCCGGGGTGGCTGGTGATTGGGCTTCGATACGCACCCATGGCAGCCCTTACGGCTGTCATTGCCCCACAATTTTTGGCTCCTGCGGGAGAGCTTTCTCTGGGTTTGGATAACGCCAGGTGGATGGCTGGACTTGCAGGCATTTTAGCCTGGTGGCTTTGGCGCAATTTGCTTGCTGTATTAGTAACGGGCACTACTGCTTACTTTTTGGCAACCTGGGTTCTAGGAGCCTGAGCCAATCAAAAAAATTAGATGGCGTCTCTACACCCTTACGCAACGTTCCGCTAATCTAATGAGAATACAACACGGAGACATTGCAATGGATAAAAATCTTTTTGAGGCTGGTCTTGCAACGCGCTCAAAGGTACTTGGCAAAGAGTATGTCGAAAAGTCATTGGCCTCGGCAGACGACTTTGGTCGGCCCATGCAAGAGCTTGTTACCAGTTACTGCTGGGGCGAGATCTGGAATCGTCCGGGCCTTGATCATCGATCACGCAGCATCTTGAACCTGGGCATGCTTATCGCGTTGAACCGGCATCACGAGTTCAAGCTTCATGTAAAGGGCGCCCTCAACAACGGCCTAACACGCCAGGAAATTCAGGAGATTGTTCTGCAGGCTGCCATTTACTGTGGGGTGCCCGCGGGCGTTGAAAGCACCCGGTTAGCGCGGGAGGCCTTCGCGGAGATTGATGGGGGATAGGCGTTATGAGTATCCAGGCCGACGCGACTTCCCTTCCCCTTGCGCACCTCAAGGTGCTGGAGATGGGTCAGCTTATTGCTGGGCCCTTCTGTGCAAAAACCCTTGCAGATTTTGGCGCGCAGGTGGTTAAGCTTGAGCCGCCTGAGGGCGGCGACCCTCTGCGTAACTGGCGGGTCATGCGGAACGATGTCTCGCTCTGGTGGCATGTGCAGTCACGCAATAAAAAGTCGGTGGCGCTTGACCTTCGAGTGCCCGAAGGCCAAGCCATTGCCAAACAATTAGCGGGCCAGGCAGACATTCTTATTGAAAACTTCAGCCCCGGCACACTGGAAAAATGGGGCATGGATTACGACAGCCTCGCGGGGGACAACCCTGGCCTCATTATGGTTCGCATCTCAGGCTTTGGGCAGACAGGCCCCTATCGTAAGAACCCGGGTTTTGGGCTTATTGGTGAAGCCATGGGCGGACTGCGTTACCTCAGCGGAGAGCCTGGGCGAAAGCCCGTGCGCGTGGGCGTTTCTATTGGCGACACGCTGGCCTCACTTCATGCGGTGGTGGGTATTTTTGCGGCACTCGAGGCGCGTCGCAAAACCGGTAAAGGGCAGGTGGTGGACGTCGCTTTGTCGGAATCCGTTTTTAACGTTATGGAGAGCCTTGTGCCCGAGTACTGTCAGGCAGGCATTGTTCGCGAGCCTGCGGGCTCGGCCCTTCCCGGCATTACCCCTTCAAACGCCTACAACTGCACCGATGGGCTAGTGCTCGTGGCGGGTAACGGTGATGGCATTTATAGGCGTCTTATGGAAGCCATTAATCGGCTTGACTTGCGAGACGACCCCGAGCTTGCAAACAACGCCGGCCGGGCCAAACAAGCCGAACGCATCGACGAAGCTATTAGCCAGTTCACGTCCACGCGCAGCGTAAACCAGGTCATTGCCTTGCTGGAGTCGGTACGCGTTCCCGCGGGTCGGGTCTACACGGCTCCGGACATTGCCAACGACCCACAGTACCAGGCGCGTGACATGCTAATAGAAACCACGGCCTACGACGGCGAGCCTTTGACCCAGCCGGGCGTTGTTCCGAAACTTTCCGATACGCCAGGCGCCATCTGGCAGCGCGCGCCGAAGCTTGGTGAGCATACCCAGCAGGTTCTTCAGC
>JAYNLI010000056.1:0-6023 GCA_038111655.1 Bordetella sp. | reverse complement strand
TTTCAATGGCCTGAAGATGCACTGGCCTGCCAATAAGCGTAACCGACTCACCCGCCTTCGCAAGGAGGCCCCCAAAAAAACTGCCAACGGCCCCTGCCCCAACGACTACAATTCCAGGCATAAGTTTCTTTCCCCACGAGAAGAGTTTGTTAATGTTTTTGTTGTCGTAACTATGCCCACCATTCTAAACATCGCTGCTTACCACTTCGCTGAAATTTCTTCTCCTAAAGAAACAGCGGAGCAACTCAATGCCCAAGGACTCCAGCATCAATTAAAGGGGACCATTCTTGTTAGCCACGAAGGGCTGAACTGTTTTCTTGCTGGCGAAGAGGAACAGATCCTGGCCATGCTAGAAACGTTGCGGGCACTTAAAGGTTTTGAAAATCTGGTTGTGAAGGAGTCGTGGTCGGACACCATTCCCTTCAAACGCTTCAAGGTGAAGGTTAAACACGAAATTATTCGCATGGATCACCCCACCATTTTCCCTGCCAAAGGGCGGGCAGCCAGCGTGAGCCCCGAAGTACTTAAGCGCTGGCTTGATCAAGGCCATGACGACAATGGAAAACCTTTAGTAATGCTCGATACGCGTAACGACTTCGAGGTTGACCACGGTCGGTTCACGAATGCCATTGACTGGCGCATTACCAAGTTCACCGAGTTTCCCAGCGCTGTTAAAGCACACAAGAAGGAGCTCGAGGACAAGACAGTGGTGAGCTACTGCACGGGTGGCATTCGCTGCGAGAAGGCCGCCATCTTTATGAATGAACTTGGCCTTCGCAATGTTCTTCAGCTTGATGGCGGTATTTTGAATTACTTTGAGAAGACTGACGGCAGCCACTGGGAAGGCAGCTGTTTTGTCTTTGATGAACGGGTGGGTTTGCTGCCCAGCCTTGAGCCTGAGTCTACGCTGACTAAAATAGCACCAACTTCTTAAAGCTTCTACTTAAAAAGAAAACATCACAGAACAAAGCGCTAAAAAGTGCAACAGGACCTAGTGCGAATGCAGCAGACTTGTTGCCAGATAGGCGAGCCCCACGCCAGCAAGCATAAGTAACGGCTGCAGCCATGCGGCTGATACCTTCGTTGGTTTGGCATCTTCAGGGTGGTGGTGCTGAGAACCGTGGTCATGGTCATGGCCGGCGTGACCGTGTGAATGATGAGTATCACCAGGAGTTGCGGCTGCTCGAGATTGACTAGGAGACGAGGCATGCGAGTGGCCATGGCCGTGTGACCCAGCACCATCGGCCTGAGCATGCAACTGTGGTATGAGATCTGATAGGGCAATGTACATAAAGTTGCTGGCAGCAATGGCCAGCACAAAGGGCAAAAGCCCACCAACTTGGGCGAGCGCAAAATAACCCAGCACCCCACCCACCAATGCCCCACTTCCGGTCATTAGGTTAAACAACAACGCCCGAGACTTACTAAAGCCGCTGTTTAGAAGAACAAAGAAGTTGCCGATTTGTTGAGGTACCTCGTGAGTGGCAATGGCAACCGCGGTAATAAGCCCAAGCATCCAGTCCACATTAAAGGCGGCCGCAATAAGAACACCGTCGGCAAAGGCATGAATGGTGCTACCCACCAGAAGGCTCGAGCCCCCCTTACCTGCCACAGCAGCGTCGTGGCCGTGTGGGTGGTCGTGGCCATCGAACTCGTGATGGTGGTCGTGACGAAAGAAGGAAAAGCGCTCGAGTGCAAAAAAAGTTAAAAGGCCTACAAGAACGGTGGCCGTAATGTTATGAAAGTCGGCCCCCATATGCAGGCTTTCTGGCAAGAGGTGTAAAAACGCCGAGCCTAAAAGCATGCCAACTGAAAAACTCACCATTTGGTCGACCAGACCCGAGAGCCGACCCAGAGAAATAATGGCCGCAAGGCCAATGCTTATAAAAGTGGCAGCTGCTGACGCAAGAAGAATAAATAGAAGTGTCATGAAGCCAGAGAGCATAAATCAAAACCGAGCAGGAACCGGGCGCTTTGTCACGAAATTTTGATCTTCAAGGCTTACCGTTCCATTTCCCATCTCTATGCCCAAGGAGTTCCTTATGTCTCACCATCCCGAAGAACCCATCCTCAACATCGGCAACGCCCCGCACTTTCAAGAGGTGCTTGAAAAGGGCCTTGAGTAGCCGGAACGTAGGCAACTGATTCGCGGGGGGTTTGGCCTTGCAGGCCTAAGTGCTGCACAGGCCGTGGGACTAGGCACCGCAAGTGCCCTGGTAGCTACCTCGAACAAGGCTAAGGCCGCGCAGGACATGATTCGCCCAAAGACCCTTGGCTTTGATCCAGTTGTCAAGGGTCTTGATGATGCGGTGGTTCTTCCCCCTGGTTATTCCTACAAGGTGATTCATGCCACGGGCGATGCCGTGGATTTCAACGTGCCGTCTTGGTCGAACCTGGGCATTGAAACGGACGACTTGTTGCGCCATTTTCGTAAACATTCAGCATCCGGATGAAAAAACCAGTGCCGCTGACATGGTAGCCGGCAAGTACCAGAGCAGCTGGCCGGGGAGCGCTGGCTGCGGGCCCAACACGGGAAGACCGCGGTCCGCAACGATTTTGATTACGCGTGACGACGGCGGCATTGTAGGAGCCTAGAAAGGGGGGTGCCCCGAAGGGCGCTCTTTGAGAAATGGTGCGGCGACGTTTGCAGTGTTCATAGTCGCCGCAGGCAGGACTAAGGCTAAACCAGCGTCTTTTCAAACCAGGCCAGGCATCGCTTCCAGCCGTCTTCGGCAGGGCCCTTCCGATAGCTTGGGCGGTAATCGGCATGAAAAGCATGGGGCGTATCAGGGTAAAGAATGATTTCCGAGGCCTGCGCGGGCTTGGTTCCGAATGAAAGAAGCGTCTTCATTTCATCGACATCGGAATTGGGAATACCATTGTCGGCACCGCCATAAAGACCAAGCACTGGCCAATGAAGTTTTTCAGCGATGTCGATGGGATGAATGGGGTTGGCCTCGTTCACCGTGGTACGAATACGCCCGTACCAGGCCACCCCCCCCTTCATCTCTTTGATTTCAGCGGCTGCAAGCCAGACAATGCGACCGCCCCAGCAAAAGCCTGTAATGCCCATTTTGTTTTTATCGCCACCGTTCGAAGCCGCCCAGGCCATGGCGGAACGGACATCGCCAAGCACCTGCTTGTCGGAGGCCTTGCTAACAATGTTGGCAAAAAGGTCGGGGATGGAGGTGTACTTGGAAGCATCGCCTTGGCGATGAAAACACTCGGGCGCCACGGCCATAAAGCCCTTTTGAGCAAAGCGCCGGCAGACATCTTTAATGTGCTCGTGCACACCAAAGATTTCGTGAAGAACAATAATGGCGGCAAGGCCTGTTTTACCCTTGGGCTTCGCAAAGTAGCCCGGGAACTTGTCGTTGGAAGCGCCCATTTGAACCGTGCCGTGGTCGAGCCCTTCGGCACTGGTGGTGATGGTTTGTGCCTGAAGGGCGCCCGTAGGAGCCACCGACGCCGCAAACCCTGCAAGGGCGCTGGCCTGAAGAAAGCCTCGCCGACTCTTCGGAAGCAATGAGGGGTTGGGAGGTGTCAGTGAATTGATTTCCTGTTCGACCGCATTCATGAACGAGGTACTGGACTGAGTGCCCTCTTGAGTTTGATTTAGAACTTGGGGTTCAGCCATTAAGGGCGGGCGAGCAGTCATGAGAAATCCTTTCTTCGAGGCAAGTGAGTAAGGTAAACAGCGAAGGGGTCCTAACATTAAGAAAAAGAGTGAGCAAACCACGAACCGACATCGAGACTAAGGCACACCACATGACCGAAGATACTCTAAACGTTAGAAGGAAAAATGAGAGAGAAGCCTAGGAATAAACCTAGAGCGCCTAGGCTTAATACGTCTTGCATTTGCAGAGGGCTAGGTGAGGTGGATGTGTGGTCTTGTGAATTACAGGCTTTGGGTATCGAGCTCAAATGACCTTCGTCCTAATGCGCCTCATCCCAGTTGGGACCATGGCCCACCGAGACTTCAAGGGGCACCTTGAGGCTTGCTACCGAGATCATGACCCGAGGCAGAAGGGTTTGCAGGGTTTGAAGCTCGCCGTTGGGTGCTTCAAGAATAAGTTCGTCATGCACTTGCAACAACATACGTGAGGCAAGGCCCTGCGCTTGCAAGGCGGCCTGCAGTTTGATCATGGCCAGCTTAATAAGGTCGGCCGCGGTGCCCTGCATGGGCGCATTAATGGCAGCGCGTTCGGCGGCGGCGCGGCGCGGGCCGTTGGGCGAGCGAATTTCTGCAAGCCAGAGTCTGCGGCCAAAAACAGTTTCCACATAACCTTGCTGACGGGCCTGAGCCTTAATCGACTCCATGTAGTTGGCCACGCCCGGGTAACGATTGAAGTAGCGCTCAATGTAAAGTCGGGCCGCCTCGCGCTCGATATCAAGATTCTGTGCAAGACCAAAGGCGCTCATTCCATAGATAAGACCAAAGTTAATGACCTTGGCATAGCGACGCTGCTCAGAGGTGACCTCGTCGCGGGGGGTTCCAAATATTTCACTGGCGGTTGCACGGTGGACGTCTTCACCTTTTGAAAAAGCGTGAAGCAGGCCGTTGTCTTCCGAAAGGTGTGCCATGATACGCAACTCAATTTGAGAGTAGTCGGCAGAGACAAGGGTCTGGCCTTCGGGCGCAATAAAGGCCTGGCGAATGCGACGGCCCTCGGCGTTGCGAATAGGGATGTTCTGAAGGTTGGGCTCACTCGAAGCAAGCCGCCCGGTGACGGCAACCGCCTGCGAAAAGGTGGTGTGCACGCGGCCCGTATGGGGGTCGACCATACGAGGGAGCTTGTCTGTGTACGTGGACTTTAGCTTCGACAGGCCTCGCCATTCCAGCAAGGTTTTGGGTAACGGATAGTCTTGGGCTAAGGTTTCAAGCACGTCTTCGTCAGTAGAGGGCGCGCCCTTGGCGGTTTTTTTAACCGGCTTGTAACCAAGCTTCTCAAAAAGAATTACACCCAGCTGCTTGGGCGAACCTAGGTTAAAAGGCTGACCTGCCAACTCATGGGCTTGTTCCTCAAGCCCTGCGATGGTTTTTGCAAGCTCATTGCTGTGGGCGTTAAGCTTTTCGGAGTCGATGAGAATACCCGTGTCTTCCATGTCGATAAGAGCAAGCATGGCGGGGATTTCGATGGTCTCGTAGACGAGCCGAAGCTTTTCGTCGCCCTGGATTTGGGGCCACAAGGTTTCATGCAGATGCAGTGTGAAGTCGGCGTCTTCGCAGGAGTACTGGCTGGCCTTAGCAATATCAACCTGACGAAAGTTAATTCGCGAGGCGCCCTTGCCTGTGACATCGTCGTAGCTTAAGCCGCGCCGCCCAAGGTGGCGCTGGGCGAGGCTTGCAAGGTCGTGGCTTTTGTGAGCTTCAATGACATAGGACTGCAGTAGCGTGTCATGGATGGGGCCACGCACTTTAATGCCGTAACGGTTTAGAACATGGGCATCGTATTTAAAGTTCTGGGCAAGCTTGGCGTGGGTTGAGCTTTCGAACCAGGGTTTCAGAGCGTTGAGTACGGTTTGAAGGTCAAGCTGATCGGGCGCTATATTACCGGTGGCATCCACATGCCCAACAGGAATGTAGAAGGCCTCGCCCCGCTCCGTACAGAAAGACAGGCCCACAAGCTCGGCATGCCGAGCCTCAAGCGAAGAGGTCTCGGTGTCGAAGGCGGCAATGCTGGCCGCCATTAATTTGTCAGTCAACGAGGCAAGCGCTTCCTGAGTTTGCACCGTGGTGTAGCGGGTTGTAATGCACTCCGCAAAAAGATCGCGAGGACCTTGATGCTGGGAAGCGTCGCCCAGGTATGCGTGAGAGGCGGAACCAGAAGAGAGGCTTGCCTGCGAGGCCCCTGAAGCGAACGACGTGTCGTGCGCCTGCCCTTCAGCTGCGATATCGGCGGCGAGACCCTTAAAGGTACGTTGCAGGTCGTAGTCGTCACGAAGCTGCGCAAGAACATTTGCATCGAGCGGCCGCATAGTAAGCGATTCATCAAAGCTTGCAACGGCACCCGAAAGATCGC
>JAYNLI010000055.1:0-6795 GCA_038111655.1 Bordetella sp. | reverse complement strand
AGAAGTCGGGCCCGAACGCGCCCGATGGCTACAACCCCAAGCGCGGCCGTAAGGTTATTGACTTCGCTCGCCGGTTTCTCGACCAAGCCGCGCCGCTTTCAGCCGGTTCGCATCGCGATGTGGTGACCTATTCCGTGGCTCAGGGTGCACTTCGCGTGGTGTTAAACAACGGCACCCCCACCACGTTGAAGAACCCCAGCCAGTTCAAGGGCTACCAGGGGCAGGGCGCAAGCCCCAATGCCATCCTGCTTCAAAACAACGGCATTCATTTCGAAATCACCATTAACCGCTCCACCGCCATTGGCAGTTCCGACCCCGCAGGCGTGTCGGACATTGTTATGGAAGCCGCGCTTTCCACCATTCTTGATTTGGAAGACTCCATTGCCGCGGTGGACTCGGAAGACAAGGTGCTGGCCTACCGCAACTGGCTTGGCATTCTGAAGGGAAACCTGACCGAGCAGGTGAGCAAGGGCGGCAAAAGTTTTACGCGGGGCCTGAACCCCGATAGGCTTTACACGCTGCCCCAGGGTGGCGAGCTTCGTATGCACGGCCGCTCACTTTTGTTCTTGCGCAACGTAGGCCACCTTATGACAAACCCGGCCATTTTTTATAAGGCCGCCGACGGCAAGCAGCGAGAAATTCCGGAAGGAATTATGGATGCAGTGGTCACGACGCTCATTGCGCTTCACGACCTTAAAGGAAGTGGCAAGCTGCCCGGTGGTCAGCCCATTCGCAACAGCCGCTCGGGCAGCGTTTATATCGTGAAGCCCAAGATGCACGGGCCCTCGGAAGTGGCTTTTGCTGCGGAGCTCTTTTCTCGGGTGGAGCAGCTTCTGGGCCTCCAAGACAGCACCGTGAAGCTGGGCATCATGGACGAAGAGCGTCGCACCAGCGTGAACTTAAAGGCCTGTATTGCCGCGGCGGCAAGCCGCGTGGCGTTTATTAACACGGGCTTCTTAGACCGCACGGGTGACGAGATGCATACCGCCATGCTGGCCGGCCCCATGATTCGCAAGGCCGACATGAAGGCAAGCGCATGGATTCAAGCTTATGAGCGTAACAACGTGCTTGTGGGTCTGTCTTGTGGTCTGCGTGGTCGCGCACAAATTGGTAAGGGCATGTGGGCCATGCCCGACCTTATGGCCGCCATGCTTGAACAAAAAATTGGCCATCCCAAGGCGGGAGCCAACACCGCTTGGGTACCCAGCCCCACGGCAGCCACGCTCCATGCGCTTCACTACCACCAGGTGAATGTGGCGCAGGTGCAGGCCGAGCTTGAAAAGGTTAACGCCGAGGCAGAGCGTCCTGCGTTGCTTGAGGGTCTGTTAACTATTCCCGTGGCCACCGACACGAATTGGTCGGAAGACGAAAAGCAGCAAGAGCTCAACAACAACGCCCAGGGTATTCTGGGTTACGTGGTGCGTTGGGTGGATCAGGGCGTGGGATGCTCGAAGGTGCCCGACATTCACAATGTGGGCCTTATGGAAGATCGGGCCACGCTACGTATTTCTTCTCAGCACATTGCCAATTGGCTCGCCCACGGTGTGGTGCCCGAAGATCAGGTACGTCAAACCATGGAGCGTATGGCCGCGGTGGTGGACGAACAGAACAAAGGCGATGCGCTTTACAAGCCCATGGCAGGCAACTTCAAAACCAGCAAGGCCTATCAGGCCGCCTGCGACTTGGTGTTAAAGGGCCGCGAGCAGCCCAGCGGCTACACCGAGCCCTTGTTGCATGCATGGCGTTTAAAGGTGAAGGCCGCTTAAAGGTAAAGGGGGAAAGGCCAAAAGCCTGTAGCCCGCCCCTGCTATGCCACGAGGTGAACCTAGACCATGAGTACGCCAGACACCTCGGGGAACGCCCCGCCCGCGGCCACCAACGACCTGCGCCTCTACCTTCGGCTGCTTCACTACGCCAAGCCTTACTGGAAGGTGGGCGCCATTTCTGTAGCTGCCATGGTGGCCCTTGGGGCTTTGGAGCCGTTGCTCGCCAGCCTAATGCGGCCCCTCATTGACGACAGCCTCATTCAGAAAAGCCCCGACAGTCTCTGGCAGGTCCCACTGCTTATTGTGTTGGTGTTTAGTGCAAAAGGTATCGCTGAATACATCGCGAATGTTGCCAGCCAAACTCTGGCTCAAAAAGTTGTCACTGATCTTCGTGGGATGGTGTTTTCACACCAATTAGATCTTCCCATGCGACGCCATGCCTTAGAACCAGGTGGTCGAATGCTCTCTCGTATCACGTATGACACGCAGGCGGTTGGTGAGGCTGTCTCCACGGCCTGGGTGGTCATTATCCGAGATACGCTGATTCTTGTCGGTTTAATAAGCTTTTTGTTCTACACCGCTTGGCAATTAACCTTACTCGTTGTGGCTATGGCCCCTTTGCTTGCGCTGATCATTCGAAAGGCGAGTGGGCGATTGCGAAGCTCCAATATAAAAGTGCAAAGTTTATTTGGACGCATGAGTGGTTTAGTAGAAGAGGCACTGCTCGGACTTAAAGAAATAAAAATTTTCCAATCTTATGGGCAGCAGTCTGAGCAGTTTGACAAAGTGAACCAGGGCTTACGTAAAGAGCAGATGCGATTGGTTCGGGTTCAGGCGATCAATGTCCCACTTGTGCAAGTTCTTGCAGCATGCTCTGTGGCTTTGGTGATCTATGTGGCCTCGCGCATGAGCGCCAATAATCTTTTGACTCCTGGCGAGTTTGTTTCATTTATTGCGGCATCGAGTATGGTCTTTGAACCTGTTCGTCGCCTTACTAACGTGAACGCGGTTTTGCAAAGAGGTCTCGCTGCTGCTCAGTCAATTTTTTCTATTTTTGATGAGAGAGGCGAGACCACGACATTTACATCGACATCTCCTCAAATTACAAAAAGTAGTTCGAGTGACAACGAAAGACTTTTAGGCCATATCGTCTTAACGAACGTGAGTTATACCTATCCCAACGCGGAGGCCGCAGCCATTCAAGGCATAAGCTTGGAAGTGCATCCCAATGAGGTGCTCGCCATTGTTGGTCCTTCTGGCAGTGGTAAAAGCACTTTGCTTTATCTCATCGCAGGGTTTGATCGGCCCAGCAGTGGCCAGATTTTAATTGATGGGCAATTGCCTTTGGATTTAACAATGAATCGATTGCGCCACAATATAGCGTTGGTAAATCAACGTGTGATGCTTTTTGATGAAACCATAGGCGCAAACATCAGAATGGGAAAGCCAGACGCAAAGAATGAGGAGGTTATAGCGGCGGCAAAAGCGGCGTTTGCCTGGGAATTTATCAGTCGTTTGCCTGATGGACTTGATACACCACTGGGAAGTTTAGGAGATCGACTCTCGGGGGGGCAACGTCAGAGAATTGCAATGGCCCGAGCGTTCCTTAAGAATGCTCCTATTTTATTGCTTGATGAGGCAACTAGCGCATTGGATAAGGACAGCGAGCAGTCTGTACTCGATGCGCTTGAGCAACTTGTCAAAGGCAAAACGGTTTTGTTTGTTAGTCATAGCCACGAAAGATTTCTTGGTATCACTAGAACGGTTACTATCGGGCAATAAATTGACCTTGAATAGATGCGACCTGACACGCGAACTTGTGTGTGTTTTATTCAGTCATATTCACTAGAGTGTTCGGTTACGTAAGTTATGAGGTAATGATAAAAAAACTTCGACAGTCGTATCAACGATTATTTGCTTCTGGCTTTATTGGTTTGATGGTGATCGGACATTTGTTCGGTTGGTATTCCATTGAGCCATTGTTGCAATTGGATAATGCGATTTATGACACCCGAGTGCGTATGCTCGCTCCAGGTGGCGTGGATGATCGAGTTGTTATTCTTGATATTGACGAGAAAAGTCTTGCTCATCCCGATCTGGGTCGCTGGCCATGGTCTCGCGACGTGATGGCAAAGATCGTTGACCTACTTTTTGATAAGTACGATGCGAGAGCACTGGGGTTCGATGTCATTTTTGCGGAAGAGGATCGATCATCAGGTTTGGCAGTGCTACAAGATCTCGCAAAGACACGATTGCAGTTCAATAAAGATTTTATTAAAACCCTCAAGGAAATTTCCCCGCAACTTAATTATGACGGACGCTTTGCTCAAGCCATTGAAGGTCGACCAGTGGTCATGGGCTATTACTTCAGCACCTCTAAGGATGCACTTAAGCTTGGTGAACTTCCTTTTCCGACTATTGAATTAGAGGAGTTAGAAGGTCATTACACGGAATTTGCCGATTGGAAAGGGTTTGGAGCTAACCTGCCCAATATTTCCGCTTCTGGCCTTCTTTCGGGGCATTTTAGTCCGACGGTGGATCGAGATGGTGTGATTCGTAGGGTTCCGTTGCTTGCTCAATTCGAGGATGGACTCTATGAATCGCTTTCGTTGGCAATGGTTAGACTGGATCGGGCACTAGCCAAAGCAGATAGTGACTCTCAGGCTCTGCGTTTTGATGCAATTAGCCTAGAGCCGGAAGAAGGATACTTGGAGTCGCTTCGGATTGGTGACCTAGAACTTAAGGTGGATGCTGGCACTAATCTTTTGGTGCCTTACCGAGGGGGACCCTACAGTTTTCGCTACGTTTCAATGGCTGACCTTTGGGAGGGCAAAGTCGACCCTGCCGTTCTTAACAATAAACTTGTGTTGGTCGGCACGACAGCACCCGGGCTTTTGGACTTGCGAAGTACACCAGTCAGTGGCATCTATCCTGGGGTTGAAGTGCACGCAAACCTAATCGCTGCGATGCTCTCTAGTGAACCAGGCCGCCTCAAACACAGCCCCTTGATAGGCCCCTTTGTCGAGTTGGGTATAGCGATTATTCTTAGCTTGGGCTTACCCGTTATTTTGTGCTTGGCTCCGGTCATCACGGGGACCCTTGTGGTTGTTGGAATTCTCGTGATGCTTGTTTCAGTCAATGCCTGGGCGTGGACGCAAGGAATGGCAATTCCTTTAGCCTCTGTTTTGACTTTAGTGCTCTTGATCTACCTTGTGAACATGGCTTTTGGTTTCTTCGTTGAGTCTCGATCGAAGCGACAATTCACTGAACTTTTTGGTCAGTATGTGCCACCGGAATTGGTGGAAAAAATGGCTGAAGACCCTGAGCAATACAGCATGGAGGGGCGGCGCGAACACCTCACCGTGTTGTTTTCGGATGTCGTTGGCTTCACGCCCATTTCACAACATCTTCAACCGCCCGAGTTGGCTAGGTTTATCAACCATTTCTTGACAGAGATGAGCGCGGTCATTCGAGCCACTGGGGGCACGCTCGATAAATACATTGGTGATTGCATTATGGCTTTTTGGGGTGCTCCCGTGCATGACTCTCAGCATGCTACCCATAGTGTTACAGCGGCTTTGCGAATGAAGGATAAGCTCTATGAGATTCGCGCTGAATGTGAAAAAAAAGGTTGGCCTCGTTTGGGGATCGGCATAGGATTATGTACGGGTGATATGGTCGTTGGAGATATGGGTTCGAAGTTACGTAAAGCCTATACGGTTATGGGCGATTCGGTGAATCTCGCGTCTCGATTGGAAGGCCTGACTCGGATTTATGAGTCTTGGATTTTGGTCTCGCAAAGCACGAAGGACGAGTGTAAAGGTATCGTCTTTCGGGAGATTGATGCGGTCACAGTGAAAGGCAAGACAGTACCCGTGACGATATTCGAGCCGATAGGCTTGGAGGGTGAGGTGTCGGATGACAGAATCCAAGAAATCGATGAGTGGCATCAGGCTCTAAAAGATTATCGGGGTCAACATTGGGATAAGGCAAAGGCCACATTATCAGCGCTGAATGAGAAGCGATCTGATGAAAGGCTCTATGCACTCTTTCTGGAGCGCATAGAGGAGTATCAACAGACGCCGCCCCCGACCGATTGGGATGGGGTGACCACCTTTAAAACGAAGTGAGGAATGAAGACTATGAAAAGTATCATTCGACGGATTTTGGTGGCATGTGCAGGCCTATTGGCTACCTTTAGCCTTTCAGCTTCGCCTGTCGGGGAGTTGGCGCGAGTCTCTGGCGAGGTGAAAATCCGAACTGCGTCAGGACAGGAGTCCGCAGGTAAACGTAAAACCCCGGTTTCAGCGGGTGATCGAATCATTACGGCAGCTTCAAGTCAGGCGCTGATTCGACTCCAAGACAAATCAACGCTTCTCGTTCGGCCCTCCAGCGAGCTTGAAATTAAGGCGTTTGTTTTTGAGAAATCGAGCCAAGACAAGATGGAAACCAATCTCGTTTCAGGAGCGTTGAGGGCAGTCTCAGGCGAGATTGCCAAACGAAGGCCTGAGTCGGTGAAGCATGCGGCGGGCACGGCGACCATCGGAATTCGAGGTACTGACATTGAAGTGGCCATCATTCCAGATGGACAGGCTGATCGCGCAGGGCTGTACAACTATGTCTACGATGGTAAAACGGCTTTGACGTTAGCCTCGGGTCAGACCGCAGAGGTTGAAAAAGAACTGACAGGGTTCGTGCCTGAGAAACCTTTGCCGGGTGAGCCCGCTATTTTAATTCTGCGCGATCGCCCCGCATTTCTGCAAAGCAGTGGCTTTGATACTTTGATGCAGCAACTCACTCAACCTCGATTGCCCATGATTCCAAGATGATTTTTTAGTATCGAATGCCGCCGTAAATGCGCCACTGGGATCGACCTCTTTCCGCCTGATAGGCAACCGCACCATAGAGTGGACCTGATGAGGCATTGAGACCAACCTGCAGTTGTTGCACGCTCGAATATTCCCTTGGTTTTTGTGCGCTGGTGCTTGTGACGGAGAAGTCATTGCTGACTTGATAGACAGCAATAAAA
>JAYNLI010000054.1:0-7210 GCA_038111655.1 Bordetella sp. | reverse complement strand
GCAGCGGGTGACGCCTTATGCCTAGATCGCCATTTACGTGGAACAGCCATTGAAGAAATTCCCACCAACCTTCGGTCTTTTTCAGAGGAACGACTGGCTGTGGGCAGAATGGCGGTGGAACATGCTCGCCAGATGGGTGCTCCGGTAGTCATAAGCCCCTTTCTTAAGGACGGACGGCATTGGAAAAACTACTACTCGCAACCCGAGAACCTCATTCGAGATACCGCGGTTGAGCTTGAAGGGGTGGTCAAAAAAGATGAAGCACCAGTATTCGAATAATTGTTAAAAAAGGAGATTCTTTATGGCAGGACTACACGTTGGTGTTGATATTGGAGGGACATTTACGGATTGCGTTGTAATTAACGAGAAGGGGTCGGTAATCACAACAAAATCCCCCTCCACCCCTCCGCACTTCGCCGACGGTATGGTTGCAGCGCTCGAGGGAGCCAGTAGAGAGCTAAACCTAAAGTTCAGTGATTTCTGTGAAAAAATTTCTGTACTCACCCACGGGACAACGGTGGGTACGAATGCTCTGATTCAAAGACGTGGCGCTAAGGTCGGTCTTATTACCACCAAGGGCCATGAAGATGCCATTCACATCATGCGCGGCTCGCGGGGCGTGACCTCGAGAAATCTTAACCAGGTCGTTCACTTTCCGGAGAGTCAAAAGCCGGTTCCGATCGTTCCAAAAAAATGGGTGCGAGGCATTTCGGAGCGAGTTGACTGCATGGGCGCGGTTGTCGTTCCCGTCAACAAAGAGGATGTCGAAACGGCCATTACGGAGCTATTGGAGCAAGGGGTTGAGGCCATTGCGGTGTGTCTTCTTTGGTCTTTTAAAACGCCCGAGCACGAGCTTTATGTTAAGGAGCGAATCCTAAAACGAGCACCTCATGTATTTGTAAGCTGTTCGGTTGATCTAGCCCCCAAATGGGGAGAGTACGAGCGTATGACCGCAACAGCCCTAAACGCTTACATTGGGCCTATCACCTCAGACTATCTAAGGAAACTCGATAAGCGGCTGAAACTGGCAGGTTATAAAAAGCCACTTCAAATCACCCAATGTGGGGGAGGCTCTATTTCCGTTGAAAGGGCCATCGAGGCACCGCTGCTCACGCTTGATTCCGGCCCTGTTTCAGGTGTTACCGGGTCACAGTTCCTCGGTCGCATTCTAAATATGAGCAATCTCATTACGACCGATATGGGTGGCACATCATTTGACGTAGGCATTATTCATGATGGGCAGCCTTCCTTTAGCTTTATGGCGAATGTCGCTCAGTACGAATATTTCATTCCTAAAGTCGATATTCAGGCAATTGGGTCTGGAGGCGGGTCGTTAGCGGTCGTGGATCAGTTAACTAAGACGCTTAGAGTGGGGCCTGAATCCGCCGGTGCAAACCCAGGACCTGCTTGTTACGGCAAGGGCAACACCACACCCACTGTGACGGATGCTGATTTAGTACTCGGCTACATTGACCCTAATAACTTTCTTGGCGGAAAAATCTTTCTTGATAAGGAAAAGTCCGTTGCGGCCATACAGGCTGTTGCAGACCAGCTGGGCCTTGGGCTCTATGAGACAGCCGCGGGTATTGCGAAGATTGCCGAATTTAAAATGGCAGATATTATCCGTAAAACCACGGTTGAAAAAGGCCTAGACCCCCGCGACTTCTCGCTATTTGCCTTCGGGGGTGCAGGACCTGTTCATGCCGGAATCTTTGCAAGAGAGCTAGGCGCCCAAAAAGTGCTCGTCCCGCTAAATCGAGTCGCTTCAACATGGTGCGCCTTTGGTGCCGCAACGGCTAGTCTGCTGCACATCCATGAGCGTGTTGAAATCATCTCGTCGCCCTTCGACCTTAAAGTGGTGAATAAAGTGATTGGTGAGCTCTACAAGGTCGCCAGTGCTCAGATGAAGTCCGACGGTATTCCCGCCTCGGGCCAACTGTTTCAGTTCTCTGTTGACATGCGCCACCGCGGGCAGATTAACGAGGTTGAGGTCCCTCTAACAAAATCGCCATCGAAGGCTGGGCTCAAGCTGGCCGACAAGGAACTTGAAAGTCTTATTGAAAGGTTCTACGAGCGATACGAGGCCATTTACGGTCGTGGCTCTTCCTACCGCGACTCTAGGCTTGAAATGGTGACTTTTAGGCTTCGCGCCATGGGCGCCTCACGAACCGTCACGCTACCCAAAGCCAAGAAAACCGCCTCGGCAATTAAAGAGTCTGCGAAGACAGGTAAGCGGAAAGTCTACTGGACAGACCTTGGTAAACAGTTGTCAACTCAAATTTATAACGGTGAGGTGCTTGCTTGCGGAAACACAGTTACAGGGCCTGCCATTGTTGAAACAAGCCACACGACGATTGTCGTCCATCCGCAACAAAAGCTTATTGTGGATGCCTACGGAAACTTTGAATTGAAGCTCGGGAGATAAATCATGCTGAAAGTAAGTGAGTTAAAAGATGTTTCATTTAATGGCCGTGACACAGGCTATGTGCCCCCAGAAAAGCTTCGCATTTCTAAGAAGCTCAAACTGCATACACGTGCAAGTAAAAAACTTGATCCAATCACCTATGAGGTAATTCGCCACAGCCTTTGGAACGTAAACGAGGAGCATGGGGCGACCATTCAAAGGCTTTCGGGATCACCTGTGGCCATGTATGCACTCGATCTTAACCCGTCGATTCTCACAGAAGACGGTGAGTTCGTTTACTTTGGTCCTTATATGCAGTACATGTCAGGGGTCACGGACACCCAGGTTAAATGGATTCTCGAGAACCGCTCAGAAAATCCCGGCATTAAAGACGGCGACATGTTTCTAGCGAACGACCCCTGGGTAGGTGCCGCCCACCAGCAAGACGTTATGTTGATATGCCCCGTTTTCCACGAAGGAGAGCTCTTCTGTTGGGTCACCAATTGTCTACACCAATACGATATTGGTGGCATCACGCCCTCCAGTTTCTGCATGTCAGCAAAAGATGCCTTCGAGGAGGGCATTCTTATTCCACCTGTCAAGATTGTGGAAGGTGGTGAAATCCGTAAGGACATTGAAGACCTCTATCTTCGGTCATCCCGTAAACCCGATTCGGTTGCACTGGATTTCCGTGCGCAGCTGGCTGGTAACACAACCGCAAAGGAACGCGTAGAGAGCCTGCTGAAGAAATACGGGGCTGATACGGTCAAGGCGGTCATGCGAAAAATCTTAGATGATGGCGAGGCAGCCTTCCTTGACAAGATGTCAAGACTCCCCGACGGGGTTTGGCGTGATCGCACCTATGTAGAGTGCTCGCGTCCGGGAGACCGGAAAACACACGCTGTGCAGCTCACACTGCGCAAGGCTGGCAATACGCTTATTTTTGAAAACGACGGGACGGCTGAACAAGAAGGGGCAATGAACGCCACCTTTTCCGGATGGCGCGGCTCCATTATGGTTGCCCTAAATCAGTTACTCTGTTGGGATCAGTATTTTGCGATTGGTGGTGCTTTACGTCATGTGAAATTTGATCCAAGCCCAGGCACTATGAACTGCGCAAACTTCCCGGCATCGGTCTCTACTGCGCCGGTTCAGGCCATGGAAATTTCGCTTTATCCCACCTATAACGTACTCGCCAAGATGATTTATTCCGACAAAAAGATGCGAGAGGACATTATGTGTATTGGCGGAACGAGTCAATGGCCAGCAACCATTTTCAGGGGCAAGGACCAGTGGGGCGAGAACTTTGGGTACATTCTGGTCGATCCCATTGGTGGCGCCATTGGAGCATTTTCTACGGGTGATGGCATTTCAACCGGGGGGCAGTCAAGAACCCCTATCTGTAAGCTACCCAATATTGAGCACACGGAACAGACTTTCCCTGTTTTATTCCTTTACAGGAAAGAGCTTGTCGATTCAGGGGGCGCTGGCCTGCACCGAGGGGGGATGTCGGCAGAGACCTGCTTTATTCCGCACAACACACCCACAATTACGCACGACACCCTTTCATCGGGCAATGCGGTGCCCACTTCAACAGGAATGATGGGTGGCTACCCCGCGACGGTTAATGTTTACAAGTTCCGTAAGAACACGGATATCCTCGATCGGCTCAAGGTAGCCAACCTACCCTCGGACATCTCGGAAGTGCCTGGTGAGGAAGTCACGCTCGCCTTACGGCAGCAAAACTTCCAGCAAAACCCCGCCGATGTTTACTCCGTTGTCTGGACAGGTGGCGGTGGCTTTGGAGACCCACTGCGCCGTGACCCAGCAAAGGTGGCGGAAGACGTGAATGACAGTCGTGCCGTGTCTGTGGAAGCTGCAAAGAACATTTATGGGGTTCTGCTTCAATCCAATGGCGAAGTTGATACTGCAAAGACAAGTGCGCTCCGCGAGTCCATGTTCAGCCAGCGTAAGACCTACCCGGTTAACGGCAAGCGTGATCACAAGCCCCTTCGTCTGGGCGGAAAGATTTTCAAAGAAGTCACTGAGAACCTCTGTCTTCAATACGCAGAGGCGGGTAAGACATCGAAAGTGGCGCTTCGCTGGTCCTGTAGTCATTGCCAGACCGACCTTGGCTCAGCCTCGGAGAATTACAAACTGGGTTGTGCGCGCCATGATGCCCCTATTGCCGCCTCAAACCCCAACATTGGTGACTGGACGCGCTATGTTGATGACGAGCCTTTCTTCAGGCAGTTCTTCTGCCCAGGTTGCGGGTCGTTAATTGAGAACGAGGTCGCGCGCGACGGTGACCCCTTGCTTCAGGACGTTCATATCAAAGTCTAGAGACAGAGCTTTAGTCATAAAAAAGCGCACGCTTTCGCAGGCGCTCTATCTCTTTTTCCTCCCTTTGACCCCGGTCTCCAAGAAAGATACCGGGGTTCTTCTTTTACTCGTCTGCCGGAACTTTACCCAAAGCCTGAAGCACACGTTGCGGCGTAAAAGGCTGCATGTTCAACGAGGCATCAAAGGGGCTTAGAGCATCGTTGAGTGCATTCATGAGTGCACCCGGTGCGCCTGCCGTTCCTGCCTCACCCGCGCCTTTTGCCCCAAGCTCGGACTGTCTAGTCGGAGTCTGAACATGGCCAACAATAATATCGGGCATTTCAGCAGCCATAGGAACAAGGTAGTCCGCCATGGTGCCGTTAATCATTTGCCCGTTTTCATCGTAAAGGCACTCTTCGAGCAATGCTCCACCAATACCTTGAACAACACCACCTCGAATCTGTTCATCGACGAGCATTGGGTTAAGCACCGTGCCACAGTCCTCAACACACCAATGTTTCAGCAATTTAATCTCGCCAGTTTCAATATCAACTTCTAGATAAGAGGCTTGAATACCATTGGTAAAAGTAAACCCATACTCCCGAGGCGTGTAGTGCCTCGTGAGAGTGAGTTCTGACTGAAAGTTCATGGGAAGGGTATCGGGTCGGAAATAAGCGACGCGCCCAACCTCAGAAAGAGGCATCTTGACCTCGGACGTCAGTCTGTCAACAACATTGTTGTCACAAATATCAAGGGTAGCCTTTTCTACGGCCAAGATCGCAGCCGCTACATCTAAAATGTTGCTCTTTAGGGCCTTGCCCGATTGAAGAACTGCTTCACCACCAATACCAGCACCGCGGGAGGCCCACGTTCCGCCTCCGTATGGCATCAAGGACGTATCCCCGGTGAACACTTTCACTTTGTCAATGCTCACACCCACTGCATCAGCGGCAACTTGTGCGAATACAGCCTCATTGCCTTGGCCCTGCTCCGTAACACTGCAGGTCACGGTGATCATGCCTTGAGGATCAAACTTAATGGTCGCACCATCCTGGGCCGATATGCGCGCGCCGCCCACCCCGTAGAATGCTGGCGATGGATTGGTGACTTCAATCATGGCAGCAAGCCCAATACCGCGGAAGACTCCCTTTTTCCTTAGTTCGACCTGCTCAGCCCTTAGCTTGTCGTACTCCATAAGGGTAAGCAGCTTTTCAAGGGACTTTTGATGAGACAGGCACTCAAACTTGATCCCAGAAGGAAAGCTGAGGTAAGGATAGGCATCATCGGGAATAAAATTAATACTACGAAACTCGGCAGGGTCCATCTTGAGTTCACGGGCTGCCTCATCAACAATGCCCTCGGTAATGGCTACTGCAATAGGATGTCCCACCGCCCTGTACTGGCAGGTGACATTTTTATTGGTGAAGACGACATTAAGCTTCGCTCGGTAGTGCTTGTGGCGGTATGGGCCGCCGGTGAGGTTTACAACCTGATTACCCTCAATCCCACTTGTGCGTGGGTAGACCGAGTAAGGGCCTATGCCTGTCAGATCGTCGAGATCAAATCCAACAATTTCTCCGTTTTGCTTTACAGCGATGCGAACAGTTGCCTCATGCTCTCTTGCGTGAATATCTGTTAAGAAAGACTCCATCCGGTCTGCAAGAAACTTTACCGGCCGCTTCAGCGCAACCGAAATCGCTGCAGTAGCCATTTCGTCGGCATAGACGTGGACCTTAATACCAAAAGAGCCTCCAATGTCTTTGCAAATAATTCGAACATTAGACTCAGGAATATTTAGATGCTTCGAGAAAATATCTTGCATCATGTGCGGTGCCTGAGTTGCATGATGCACCGTGAGGCTGTGGTCGGCAGGGTTGTAATCGGCCAAGATGGCTCTTGGCTCAAGGCATACGCCCGTGTGCCTTGAAAAACGATAGGTTCGCTCAACAACTCGATCGGCCTGAGCCCATGCTTCGTCAAACCCTTCTGTCTTTAGCTCTCGGCTAAAACAGATGTTGTCCTGAAGATCGGGATGAATAACGTACTTAGACTCAAGTGCGCTGCGCATATCTACAACCGCTGGAAGCTGGTCGAAATCTGCTTGGATAAATTCAAGCGCGTCCTCGGCCTGACGCCTTGTCTCGGCTACAACCGCAGCAACAGCCTCGCCTTGCCAACAGACCCGATCAATTGCAATGGGGTGTTGGGGTGCAGATTTAATACCCTTAAGATGGCCGAGCACACCCACCCATGGCGTACAAAACTCTTGCAGGTCCATGCCATTGAAAACAGCAATAACACCAGGCGCAGACTTGGCCTTTAAGAGATTAAGGGACTTGATTCGCGCATGAGCATGAGGACTTCGGAAAAAGACAACATGCGCGAGGCGGGGCAGACGAATATCGTCCAGGTAACAGCCCCGGCCTTGAACAAGGCGCCTGGCGTTCGAGCGGGGAACAGACTTTCCGACATAGCCTGTTTTTT
>JAYNLI010000053.1:0-7437 GCA_038111655.1 Bordetella sp. | reverse complement strand
CAACAGAGCCCGTGACATCGGTCGTGCGGAAGTAAAACTGAGGACGGTAGTTGTTAAAAAACGGCGTGTGACGTCCACCCTCATCCTTCGACAACACATACACCTCACACTCAAACTTCGTGTGCGGCGTGATCGAACCGGGCTTTGCCAGCACCTGACCACGCTCCACCTCTTCGCGCTTCGTACCACGCAACAACACACCCACGTTGTCACCGGCCTGACCTTGATCTAAGAGCTTGCGGAACATCTCCACACCCGTGCAGGTGGTCTTGATCGTGTCTTTAATGCCGACAATCTCAATCTCTTCGCCGACCTTCACCACACCACGCTCCACACGACCCGTGACCACCGTGCCACGGCCCGAGATCGAAAACACGTCTTCAATGGGCATCAAGAATGCGCCGTCCACCGCACGCTCAGGCGTGGGAATGTAAGAGTCCAGCGCCTCGGCCAGCTTCATAATGGCACCCTCGCCCAGCTCACCCTTATCACCCTCAAGCGCAAGCTTGGCCGAGCCCTTTACAATGGGCGTGTCATCGCCAGGAAAATCGTACTTCGAGAGCAGCTCGCGCACCTCCATCTCAACAAGCTCCAGCAACTCGGCATCGTCCACCATGTCGCACTTGTTCAAAAACACAATAATGTAAGGCACACCCACCTGACGGGCCAACAAAATGTGCTCGCGCGTCTGAGGCATCGGGCCATCGGCGGCCGAGCAAACCAAAATCGCGCCATCCATCTGCGCCGCACCCGTAATCATGTTCTTCACATAGTCGGCGTGCCCCGGGCAGTCCACGTGCGCATAGTGACGGCCTTCGGTCTCATACTCCACGTGCGCCGTGTTAATCGTAATACCCCGTGCCTTCTCCTCAGGCGCCGCATCAATGGCCGCATAGTCCTTGGCCTCACCACCAAACTTCTTGGACAACACCGTCGTGATCGCCGCCGTCAACGTCGTCTTACCATGGTCCACGTGACCAATCGTCCCTACATTCACATGCGGCTTCGTCCGCTCAAACTTGCCCTTGGCCATAATCTTTTTCCTTGTTGTTAGGGGTTACAGAATTTTTTAATTTACTTGGCTCGACTGCTCATAACAGCCTCGGCAACGTTCTTGGGCGCCTCGGCGTAATGCTTGAATTCCATGGTGTACGTTGCGCGGCCCTGGGTAAGTGAGCGCAAGGTTGTGGAGTAGCCAAACATTTCAGCCAGAGGAACCTCGGCTTTGATTTGCTTGCCACCACCCACCATATCGTCCATACCCTGAACCATGCCACGGCGTGAAGACAAATCGCCCATCACCGCACCGGCATAGTCTTCGGGTGTCTCAACTTCCACGGACATCATGGGCTCGAGCAATACAGGGTTGGCCTTGCGCATACCGTCTTTAAAAGCCATGGAGCCCGCAAGCTCGAAGGCAATTTGTGAAGAGTCCACGTCGTGATACGAACCGTCGAATAAGGTGACCTTAATGTCGACTACGGGAAAGCCTGCAAGCACGCCAGCGTTCATGGTGTCTTGACAGCCCTTATCGACCGAAGGAATGAACTCGCGCGGAACAACACCCCCTTTAATGGCGTCCACAAACTCGTAGCCGCCACCTTCGGACTGAGGATCGAGCTTAAGCCAGACATGGCCGTACTGGCCCTTACCGCCCGACTGTTTCACGTACTTGCCTTCAATTTCAACGGGCTTACGAATGGTCTCGCGATAGGCCACCTGGGGTTTGCCTACGGTGGCCTCAACACCAAACTCGCGTTTCATACGGTCAACAAGAATTTCCAGGTGAAGTTCACCCATTCCTGAAATGATAGTCTGGCCCGACTCTTCGTCGGTGCGCACTCGAAAAGAAGGGTCCTCTTTCGCCAAACGATTAAGCGCGATGCCCATTTTCTCTTGGTCGGCCTTGGTTTTGGGCTCGACGGCCTGCGATATCACTGGCTCGGGGAATTCCATGCGCTCGAGAATAATTTCAGCATCAGGGTCACAAAGGGTTTCGCCGGTCGTAACCTCTTTGAGACCAACGGCCGCAGCAATGTCGCCAGCAAGAATTTCGGAAATTTCTTCGCGATTGTTCGCGTGCATTTGAAGCAGGCGGCCGATACGCTCCTTCTTACCCTTAATAGGGTTAAGCACGGTGTCGCCCGATTTCAATACACCCGAGTAGACGCGAATAAAAGTGAGCTGCCCCACAAAGGGATCGGACATGAGCTTAAAGGCAAGGGCTGAGAACTTTTCTTTGTCGTCGGCCTTGCGGTCGAGTTCTTTGCCGCTAGGGTCGGTTCCGGTAACGGGAGGGATATCGACCGGACTTGGAAGGAACTGAATGACGGCATCAAGCATACGCTGAACACCTTTGTTTTTAAAGGCGGTGCCGCAAAGCATGGGCTGAATCTCGCAGGCAATGGTTCGATCTCGAATGCCTTTGACAAGCATTTCTTCGGGTAGATCGCCATTTTCGAGATACTGGTTCATCAACTCTTCGCTGGACTCGGCGGCGGCCTCGAGCATCTTTTCGCGCCACTCCGAAGCCTGGTCTTTCAATTCAGCAGGAATGTCCGCGTACTCAAACTTCGTCCCCTGGTTCGCCTCGTCCCAGACGATAGATTTCATTTTGATAAGGTCGATGACCCCTTTGAAGTTTTCCTCGGCGCCGATTGGAATAACGATGGGAACAGGGTTGGCCCGAAGGCGACCCTTCATTTGGTCGACCACCTTAAAGAAGTTGGCACCGGTTCGGTCCATTTTGTTTACAAAGGCGAGGCGAGGAACCTTGTATTTGTTGGCTTGGCGCCATACGGTTTCCGATTGGGGCTGCACACCACCCACCGCACAGTAAACCATGCATGCGCCATCGAGCACGCGCATGGACCGCTCAACTTCAATGGTGAAGTCCACGTGTCCTGGGGTGTCGATGATATTGATGCGGTGCTCGGGCAAGGAGGTGTCCATACCCTTCCAGAAGCAGGTGGTTGCTGCAGAGGTAATGGTGATGCCACGCTCCTGTTCTTGCTCCATCCAGTCCATGGTGGCTGCGCCGTCATGGACTTCACCAATTTTATGGTTAATGCCGGTGTAAAAAAGAATGCGCTCGGTCGTGGTTGTTTTCCCGGCGTCAATGTGGGCGCTAATTCCGATGTTGCGATAGCGGTCAATAGGTGTCTTACGAGCCATTGTGGTCCTGTCTCTACAAGGAGGTTAAAACGTGAGGGTTCTTGCTTAGAACCGGAAGTGCGAGAAGGCCTTGTTGGCCTCGGCCATACGGTGGACTTCGTCGCGGCGCTTAACGGCGCCGCCACGACCTTCAGCAGCCTCAAGAAGTTCGCCTGCGAGTCGCAGGTTCATGGACTTTTCACCGCGCTTCTTCGCGGCTTCTCGTAACCAACGCATGGCAAGGGCGGAGCGGCGGGCTGGGCGAACCTCAACAGGAACCTGGTAGTTTGCGCCACCGACTCGACGGCTCTTGACTTCAACCGCAGGCTTGGCGTTGGTGAGTGCCTGCTGAAAGATTTCCATGGGGTTTTTCTTGGCAACCTTTTCAATGTGGTCGAAGGCACCGTAGACAATGCGCTCGGCAACGGCCTTCTTGCCATGAAGCATGACCACATTCATGAACTTGGAAACTTCTTCGCTGCTGAATTTGGGATCGGGTAGGACGATACGTTTGGGGACTTCGCGACGACGGGGCATGTGTTTTCCTTAAGTAAACAATGAACAACGGTTCAGTTGGGTTTGACCCAGCCTGTTGCGGCACACTCTAAAAGCGAAAACCGCCTGCTTTTAAAGGGGCCCAGGCCCTTACTCCACATAGATAAAACGGAAGAGTCCAAAGAATGGACCCCGAATTACAACAAAAATTAAGCCTTCTTGGCCCGCTTGGCGCCGTATTTCGACCGCGCCTGCTTACGGTCTTTTACGCCCTGAAGGTCGAGGGAGCCACGCACGATGTGGTAGCGCACACCGGGAAGGTCCTTCACCCGGCCCCCACGAATAAGCACAACCGAGTGCTCTTGAAGATTGTGGCCTTCACCACCAATGTAGCTAATGACCTCAAAGCCATTCGTAAGACGAACCTTAGCCACTTTACGCAGCGCAGAGTTAGGTTTCTTAGGTGTTGTGGTGTATACGCGGGTGCAAACGCCGCGGCGCTGAGGACATGACTCAAGCGCTGGGCTCTTGCTTTTAATGGTTTCGCTCTCGCGCGGTTTGCGCACGAGCTGGTTAATGGTGGGCATTGCTTTGCTCGTCTTTCAATAAAAAGGTTTTTCTGTCAACTAGACAAAAGCCCTACATTCTTTAGCTTTCGTCTTTTTCTGTCAAGCCCTGCGAATCTTCGCCGCCCGACGACTCGTCGGAGGCTGAGCTAAACAAAGCCTCTGCCTCAAGAGCGGCCTGCTCTGCCAAGGTCTTAGCCTCAGCCGCCTCGGCAGATTCGCGGTCTTTTCGCGCCCGGTGATAGGTGAGCCCGGTTCCCGCAGGAATGAGTCGGCCAACAATCACGTTCTCTTTAAGGCCACGCAAGTCATCGCGCTTACCCATAATGGCCGCCTCGGTCAGAACACGGGTGGTCTCCTGGAACGAGGCTGCCGAGATAAACGAATCGGTCGACAAGGAGGCCTTGGTAATTCCGAGAAGGATGTTTTCGTGAATGGCGGGGCGCTTGTCTTCAGCCATAACCCGATCATTTTCTTCAAGCAGGTCCGAACGCTCAACCTGTTCGCCAGGAATAAACCGCGTGTCGCCTTGGTCGGTAATTTGAACCCTTCGCAGCATCTGACGAACGATAACTTCGATGTGCTTGTCGTTGATCTTCACGCCCTGCAGTCGATAGACGTCCTGGACCTCGTCCACGATGTAACGCGAGAGCGCTTCGATGCCAAGCAAGCGAAGAATGTCTTGTGGGTCGGCTGGGCCGTCGACAATAAGCTCGCCTTTGTTGACCACCTGGCCATCGTGGACGAGAACACTCTTTTCCTTGGAAATAAGGAACTCGGAGGACGCACCATCCATGTCGGTAATGACAAGACGTTGCTTGCCCTTGGTGTCTTTTCCGAAAGAGACCGTACCAGTAACCTCGGCGAGCATTCCAGCGTCTTTGGGTGAACGTGCCTCAAAGAGTTCGGCCACACGTGGCAGACCGCCGGTGATGTCTCGTGTTTTCTGGGATTCGGTCGGAATTCGCGCAAGAACCTCGCCGACTGCCACATCTTGACCATCGCGCACGGTAATTAGGGCGCCCACAGGGAAGCTAATATTGACCGAATGCTCGGTGCCAGCAATCTTGACCTCTTCGCCCGCGTTGTCAATCAACTTGACCTGAGGGCGAACCCCTTTACTTGAGGCACCGCGGCGTTTGGCATCAATGACCACCAGCGTTGATAAGCCGGTAACGTCATCGATCTGCTTGGCAACCGTTGCTCCCTCTTCAACGTTTTCGAACCTGATCTTGCCCGCGTATTCCGTAATGATGGGGCGGGTCAGTGGGTCCCAGGTCGCAAGAATGGCTCCCGCCCTCACAGGCTGGCCATCGGTCATCATAAGCGTCGCACCGTAGGGCACCTTGTGACGCTCTCGCTCACGGCCGTTTTCATCAAGCACTAGAACTTCGCCAGAACGAGAAATTACAACCGCCTCACCCTTAGCATTGTTCACATAACGCATGGTAGCGGTAAAGCCGACAAGGCCGTTAGATTTCACTTCAATGGCAGACTGAGCCGCAGTGCGCGATGCAGCACCACCGATGTGGAAGGTACGCATGGTGAGCTGCGTGCCGGGCTCGCCAATGGACTGGGCGGCAATAACACCAACGGCCTCGCCCACGTTCACCAAATGGCCGCGACCCAGGTCACGTCCATAACACTTCGCGCAAAGACCAAAGCGTGTCTCACAGGTTAGTGCTGTGCGGACACGTACTTCGTCGATGCCCAGCAGGTCGATCTGATCGACGGCATCTTCATCAAGAAGGGTTCCCGCCTCGTAAAGAGTTTCTTGCGTCTCGGGGTTCACCACCTCGCTGGCGGTGACCCGCCCAAGAATGCGGTCGCGCAGCGCTTCAATGACTTCACCCCCCTCAACCAAGGCCTTCATCACGATACCGTTGGACGTTCCGCAGTCGTTTTCAATGACCACGAGGTCCTGGGTAACGTCCACCAGTCGACGGGTGAGATAGCCCGAGTTTGCGGTTTTAAGCGCAGTATCGGCAAGACCCTTTCGAGCACCGTGGGTAGAAATGAAGTACTGCAAAACGTTTAAGCCTTCACGGAAATTGGCGGTGATGGGCGTTTCGATAATGGAACCATCGGGCTTGGCCATCAGGCCTCGCATGCCAGCAAGCTGTCGAATCTGCGCGGCGGAGCCTCGCGCACCCGAGTCCGCCATCATGTAGATGGAGTTGAACGACTCTTGACGGACTTCTTCTCCTTTGCGGTCGCGAACCGGCTCCAAGGCAAGCTGATCCATCATGGCCTTGCCCACCTGGTCACCGGCACGACCCCAGATATCAACCACCTTGTTGTAGCGCTCGCCCTGAGTAACAAGACCTGAGGCGTACTGCTGTTCGATTTCTTTAACTTCGGTCTCAGCGCGCGAGAGGATGTCGTGCTTTTGAGAGGGCACGAGCATGTCGTCCACACAAATGGAAATGCCCGCACGGGTTGCTAGCGAGAAGCCCGATTGCAGCAGCTTGTCGGCAAATATAACTGTGTCACGAAGACCACAACGCCGGAAGGAGGCATTAATAAGGCGGGAAATTTCTTTCTTTTTAAGCGCCTTATTCATCATGGCAAAGGGCATGCCAGGAGGAAGAATACGGGAGAGAAAGGCACGGCCCGTGGTAGTCTCATAGCGAACCAGTCTCGACGCTCCCTCGGGATGCTCTTCCGTAGGACAATCGCGCTCTTCAATGCGAACGACAATGCGCGTGCCAAGCTCAAGCTCGTTATTGGCGTAGGCGCGATCCACCTCGGCCACGTTGGAAAACATCATACCCTCGCCTTTGCCGTTAATCTTTTCGCGGGTCGAGTAGTAGAGACCAAGAACAATGTCTTGCGATGGAACAATGGATGGCTCACCGTTTGACGGGAAGAGAACATTGTTGGAGGCAAGCATTAAGGTTCTTGCTTCCATTTGGGCCTCAAGCGAGAGAGGCACGTGCACCGCCATTTGGTCGCCGTCGAAGTCAGCGTTGAAGGCGGCACAAACCAAAGGGTGAAGTTGAATGGCCTTACCCTCGATAAGCACAGGCTCGAAAGCCTGAATTCCGAGTCGGTGTAGCGTAGGAGCGCGGTTGAGCATGACAGGATGCTCACGAATCACCTCTTCAAGAATGTCCCAGACCTCAGGGACCTGCTGCTCAACCAGTTTCTTCGCAGCCTTGATGGTGGTGGCCATACCACGCAGCTCGAGCTTGTTAAAAATAAAGGGCTTGAAGAGCTCGAG
>JAYNLI010000052.1:0-7522 GCA_038111655.1 Bordetella sp. | reverse complement strand
AGAACCTTGAGCTCTTAGACCGAATTATTTCGGAAGGCGGTATGGCGAATGAGCCATCGCAAGTTGGCTATGCCAAAGTCATGCTTGGGACTTTAGCTAGTGAACTTCTGGATGAGGGAATGACCTTCAGCCCAGACAAAGGCTTGGTTGCAACCATTAACGAGCGAGTGGCGCAGATTGATCAGATTCTTACTGATCAGCTCAATGCCATCATGCATCACCCAGACTTTCAGGCACTTGAAGCATCCTGGCAAGGCCTTAAGGATCTCGTCTTCGGGTCAGAGACTTCGGGCCGACTGAAGATTCGACTGATGGTTGCGTCGAAGAAAGAACTTCTGACAGACTTGGAATCAGCAGTCGACTACGACATGAGCGTACTGTTCAAGAAGGTCTACGAAGAGGAGTACGGTACCTTCGGAGGAAATCCTTTTTCCATGCTCCTGGGCGACTACTACTTTGGCAGGCATCCACAAGATGTCGCGCTGTTAGAAAGAATCTCAAAGGTCGCTTCGGCGGCACATACCCCCTTTATTGCTGCGCCCTCGCCAGCTCTCTTCGATATGAAGTCCTTCACCGATATCGGAACGCCCCGTGACTTCTCCAAGATCTTTGAAAGTGCAGAATTGGTGGCATGGAATAGTTTTAGGGAGTCCGAAGACTCACGCTATGTTGCCCTTGTGCTTCCGAGGTACGCCTCAAGGCTTCCTTACGGAGCTGCCACTCGACCGGTCGAAAAATTTTCTTTTGAGGAAGACGTAGACGGCAAGGACCATAACAAATATCTGTGGACCAACTCAGCCTACCTGCTTGGTCTTCGTATCACAGAGGCTTTTGCCAAGTACGGCTGGACGACTGCCATTCGCGGCGTTGAAGGGGGGGGTAAGGTTGAGGGTATGACTGCGCACACCTTCCAGACGGATGAGGGTGACATTGTTCTGAAGTGCCCAACCGAAGTCACAATCACAGATCGGCGTGAGAAGGAATTAAACGACCTTGGTTTTATCGCTATTGTGAATGCCAAGGGCAACAACATGGCTACATTCTTTGGTGGGCAGACTGTTAACAAACCAAAGATTTACGATAAGGACGCTGCGAATGCAAACGCCCAATTGTCAGCAAGGCTTCCCTACATGCTCGCAGCCTCGCGTTTCTCGCACTATGTCAAGGTCATTATTCGTGACAAGGTTGGAAGCTTCCAGACTAAAGACTCCATTCAAACTTATTTAAACAACTGGATATCGGCTTATGTCTGCCTCGACCCTGCAGCCTCGCAGACAACAAAGGCAAAGCTCCCCTTGGCTAATGCCCGTATTGACGTTTCAGAGATAGCAGGAAAGCCGGGCGCCTACCAAGCTGTGATTTTTGTTCGGCCCCATTTTCAAATGGAAGAACTCAAGGCCTCGATTCGAATGGTAGCTGAACTCCCGGCCCCGGCTGCTTAAGCACTTAACATTTACGCACTTAGGTAGGTACAACCACAACCATTACTTGTGATCTGAAAGACGAACCCATGAATACAAAGACCGTCAATACCAGTGGTGATCTCTATGTCCTTACCATTCCAGATGTTCCCGGGAATAACCAGTTAAGTTTTGCTGATCTCGCGAAGGGCATCATCTGCGAGTCATGGCATATTGGCGCGCAGCTTCCTATGCAGGTTGATATGGCGAATTCCGAGCGGACAGCCGGCCGTGTCCAGGTCTCTGACATGATGATTCGAAAGATGTCTGACCTCTCAACTTGCAAGCTTTGGCAGGCCTGTACGGCAGGTATTTCCTTTGCTGAGGTTCGGTTGCGAGTGGGACGAACCAGCGCAAGCGACTACTCTTCGCTAATGGATTGGGTCATGAAGAACGCCATGATTTCATCCATTAAAACAATTGGGAGTGGTGAGGGCGGGCTACCCATTGATGAGTTCATGATCAGTTTCACTTCTATCGAAATGACATATTCCCAACAGGGACTCGATGCGGCTGTGCTTGGTGGTACTGCCTTTAATTGGGATCTGGCAACGAATGGTCCTGTAAGTTAAAGCAGGCCCCCACAAGTAACTCGAATGCTTTTAGGCAAGGGGGCTCTCTATGGCTCAACTCTCCCAAGGAGGGAATACACCATTATTTGACCGACTTAGTCTAAGGGGACTCTCTTCCCTTGGAGGTCAGTCGGTCGAATCTCGTTTCTTAGACACTGAAGCTTCTATCTACAAAGAGCTTCAGGCAATCACACTGAGCCGATCTAGATTGGATATTGAGACCTTCATCAAGACACCTAGGCTGACGGTGCTCGACTGGGGGCTTCCAGACCTATCCGGCTTATCGGCCGAGCGCGCGGAGGACCGAGATCTTTGTGCCAGCGTGATTGTACGTGCAATTGAAGCCTTCGAGCCACGGCTCTCAAAACCCACCGTTCAACTTGCGGCCTATCAGCAAGGTCGAGATATTTGTCGATTTAGCCTTTCGGCAGAGCTTCGCGTAGGCGTTCTTCGCGAACGACTGATTTTTAAGCTTGGGGTCGAAGCCGATGACGCCTGAGGCCACAACCCTTCAGTCTTACTATCTCGCCGAGCTAACAGCACTTCGTGAGCTCGGCGCCGAATTCGCTCAGCGGCATCCGAAAATTGCGGGAGCGCTTGATCTTAGCCTTGAGCAATCACAGGACCCCCATACCGAACGACTTATTGAGGCCTTTGCCTTCCTAACGGCGAGACTTCAGCTCGATCTTGACCGAGAGTTCCCTCGAATTGCTCAATCGGTTATCGATCACCTCTGTCCATCCTTGCTGCAGCCGATACCTTCCATGAGCATTGCGAGATTCGAATGGCAGGAACGCTTACCGGGGGCAACGACTGGGCTAAGCATTCCTGCCCAGACCATGCTGGCCACTCGTTCCCAAGAGGGGGTTCTCATTCGTTTTCGGACAGGCTGGGAGACCAGGCTCTTACCTATGACGGTGGGGGCGCTTAAGCGTAAGGACGACGGGGCAGTCACTCTTTGCCTACAAACCCTTGGCCAGGCCAATCTTGAAGACCTTGATCTATCCAATCTTCGTTTCTATCTGAATGGCGACTGGAGTACCCTGACCCCACTTCTGGAACTGCTGCTTACAGACACCACCAGGGTCTCCGTGGGTACCGAACTCGCTCAGATGAAGCCCCTCCCATCGCCCCCCTCTCTTACCGGCTTGGGTGATAACGAGGAAATCCTTCCATGCCCGCCGTCTGCGCATCCCGCCTACAGCCTTCTGCAGGAGTACTTCGCTTTCCCGCACAAGTTTCATTTCATTACCTTGCAGGGCATTGAGACCTTGGGCGTAAAAGGCAAGACTCTGTTCATTTGCTTTCATCTTGGTCCCTCGTCGTCCCGCATTGACAAGCTTAGCGAAGATAACTTTCAGCTCGGTTGTGTTCCAGTTGTGAACCTTTTTCAACGTACCACCGAGCCCATACTTGTAACGGATGAGCGTCACGAATGGCTTGTGGTGGGAGATCATGATCAGGAGTCGAGCACCGAGATTCATAGCCTTGTTGAAGTCTCGCTCAGTCAACCTGGTGCTGACCGCCCAAACTTACTTTCGCCCTTTGGCGCGATGGGAGACTTCCGAGGCGGCTCCAATCAGACGCTATGGATGGTTCGTCGTGACCTAAGCCTTCGTAAGGACATCACGGGGACTGACCTTTTCATTAGCTTTATCGACCGCTCCCAGTCTCCCGTACGTCCCCCAAACACAACGATTTACGCACAGGCCCTTTGTTGTAACAGAGGCCTTGCCGAGCAGGTTCCGGCCCAGACCCAGTGTCATATGGAAACCACCAATCTTGGGATAAAGGCAACACTTTTGCTCACACCCTCCACACAGAAGTCACCGCCTCTGGGAGGCGACGCCGCTTGGCGCCTAGCGAGACTCGCACGGCTGCACCACGGCAATTTACTTGGGCCGAATGCGCTCGAACGGCTTCAAGCCTTATTGCAACTATTTGCGGGGGATCAAAGAAGAGACTCGGAGCACATTGCAGGGATTGTTGATGTTCAAGCGAGACAAGGGTTTCAACGACTTGGTCAACAGCCTTGGGCGAGTATGCTGCCCGGAACCGAGATTGATCTTCGAGTTGATCCGAAATCATTTTCTGCCGGCTCAGCAGTAGTCTTCTCAGCAGTGCTATCAAGGTTCTTCTCTCTGTATACCACGGTGAATAACTTCACCCAGACTAGCCTCTGGCAAGGGGACGACTGCCTGAAACGTTGGCCAGCTGCAACAGGCTACCAGGAGATGCTCTAGTGTCCGTGCGCGTCGACAAACTGCTTTCAGCCCCGCAGTCCTTTGATTTGCTTAAAGCCATTGCCCTGCTCGACCAAGAGGCGAGTCAAATGGGCTTTTCGCCTCTTGATTCACGTGATTCACAGCCCGTCTTTGAAACGAAGGGCAAGCAGACCGTTCGTCTGTCCGGTCAATCGAGCCTGAGTTTTGTACCAAGCGACGTTACAGCGGTAAGGTCATCGCCTGAAACCGGAGAAGCTTTTAAGCTTTTAACAGCTGTAATGAGCCTTGCCGGCAACACTGGCCCATTACCACTGGCCTTCACCGAAGAACTTATCTCACGAAATGCAAATCAAGACTTAGCAACACGCGACTTCCTCGACCTCTTTCATCACCGACTCCTAAGGCTCTTTTACCTCATTCGCAAGCGCTCTCACCCAGGCCTCTCCATTCAAAATCCGTGGCAATCTAACGTTCCCCGACTTGTCAGCCATCTTGCTAATCTCCCCTCAGTAAGATCCGAGCGAAGTGAAGATCCCCCGGCGACCTATCCACGCCATTCCTCTCTTCTTGCGATGGAATCTCGGTCGGTTGTTGGCCTCCGCCAGTATTTGTTCGACCGGTTAGGCTTTCGCTTTCACATTGAATCCTTTGTTGGGTGTTGGCAGGTTCTTAAGGGGAATTTTGTGAATCGCTTAGGCTCGTCCAAGAGTGAACATGCAAACGCTCAAGGCCACCGAGCCATACTAGGTAGAAATGCCATTCTCGGTCAGCGCGTCATGGTGCCAACCCATGGCATCCGACTTACTGCAGGCCCGATGCCAAGCAAGATCATTCATGACCTGCTGCCCGGTGCCCCTAAACACAGCAAACTTAAAATGTGTCTTATTCAGTACCTTCCCTCTTCTACACGCGTTGAGGTAAGCCTTTCGCCAATTAGAGCAAGCATTCCAAGACCTATCCTCGCCGCTAAGGCCAATCTTCGATTAGGGCAGACTGCCTGGCTTGTGTCGAAAGTTAAACAGGCGGCTCGTCCAAGCGCGAGTCGCTTCGAGATTGAGACCATCACTCAATGCAATGGGTTTGCTGCGAAAGGGTTTAGCGCATGAGGCAAGCCTATCGCCAGACGGGAAACGTAGCCACCCTGCAAACGGGGCTTGCGGGCGACCCGCTTCTCGTCATCGAACTGCAGGCAAAAGAATGCCTGTCCGAGCCCTTTTCTGTTCATCTTAAGATGAAATCTGAGAATGCCAACATAGACACCGCTGGCCTCATCGGAAAAAAAGTGAGTGTCACTATTCGCCTGTCAAACGGCTCACAGCGCTTTTTTCACGGCCTGTTCAAGGCGATGGGCTTTGAGGCAGTCGATGCGGTCTTTGCCTACTACACCGCGGAGATTGTGCCTGAGCTCTCGCGTATGGAATTCGATCGAGATCGACGTATCTTTCAGAATCTGTCGGTGGTTGAGATCATCGAGCAGTACCTCCAACGCTACTCACTCGTCTTTGAGAAGCGACTGATTGGTACCTATCCAAGCCGAGAATACTGCGTTCAGTACGATGAGTCACCCCTTCACTTCCTTAGCCGACTAATGCAGGACGAGGGTATCTGGTACTTCTTTAAGCAAACGACCGATGGCTGCAGCATTGTTCTTGCGGATCATAACGCTGCTTTTAGCCCCGAAGGTCCCGAGGAACCTCTGGTCTATCAAGGACGACAGACCGAGGCATTCTCTGAGAACGCCATTCTGTCTCTTAAACAAATAAACCAGTTGGTTACCCAGGCATGGGCTGTTTCCGACTACAACATGCTTGCCCCGACGACGAACCTTGCGGCTGAGTCCAAGGGGCAATCCGGTCTGGGTCGCTGGTTCGAGTACCCGGCTCCAGGCGCTACACCCACCATGACTGCCTCCTCCGCACAGTGCCTTACCAATGCCAGCCAAATCGCGGCCTCCACCACCTGCTTTGAGACCATTCGCTGCGAACTCGCGGCCGGATCACCCGTTGAGGTAACCGAGCACCCGTCGTCTCTCATCAATACTGACTACGTGGTGCAATCAATTACACACACGCTGCAAGACGAGACCTATTGGAATGAGTGTTGTGCATTTCGTCAATCACTACCCTTTCGACCATTTCGTAGCCTTAAAAAACCTCGGGTCAGCGGAAATCACTCGGCCGTGGTTGTTGGACCGAACGACGAGAAAATATGGGTCGATGAACTCGGTCGCGTCCGGGTTCGCTTCTTTTGGGATCAACACAGTCCAGACGACTCCACAAGCTCGTGCTGGATGCGCGTGAGTCAGACTTGGGCAGGCAGCAGCTGGGGTAGCGTTTTTCTACCGCGTGTCGGTCATGAGGTCGTGGTCTCGTACATGGATGGGGACCCAGACCGGCCCGTGGTGACTGGATCTGTTTACCATGCCGAGGGAGAGCTTCCGGTGGATCTTCCCACGAACAAGACCCAGTCCATTCTGCGTACCCAATCCGTTAAGAAGAGCACGACCACGCTTGAGGCGATCAAGAAAGCAGCAGTGACCGCATTTAACGAATCCAGTGAGGCGGGCATGAAATCTCTGGCTGCAAGCTTGAGAACTGCTCAGTCCAGTGACCGGGAGCCCGGCAATGCCATACGCTTTGAGGACCAGTCGGATGCCGAAGAGCTTTACCTTCATGCCCAGAAAGATTTGACCATAGAAATCGAACATGACAGCAGTACAACGCTCTATGAGGGATCCGAGACGCACACGCTAGAGAAGGGAGATCGCACAACAGAAATTAAGAAGGGCAAAGACCTACTTAAAATTGCGGACGATCGAGAGATCAACATTGGCGGTAATGAGAGCCACACAACGAAGGGTAATTTGAGCCAGTCGGTCTCGAAAAATCTTGCTCTTGATGTGACAGGCGACATGAACCAGACCATCAAAGGCGATTATGTTCTTAAGGTCAGTGGCAACCTGCGTATTGAGGTCGAAGGTGATCTCTCGCTAACTGCTTCAAAGTCACTAAGCAGCAAGAGCGGCACTGAGCACAGCACCGAGGCTGGAACCGCTCTCAGTGCGAAATCAGGTACCACCATGGACCTTAGCGCGGGAACAGCCCTGAATGCGAAGGCATCTGCCCAGGCCAACGTCGATGGGGGCTCTATGCTTGCCCTTAAAGCGGGCATGGTCAACATCAATTGACGACATCATGACAATATCGACCCCATTTGAACGCCACCTTGCCAACGGAGTCCTCGTTGAACGCGGACTTTTAGGTGA